>NZ_JAKGTE010000007.1:0-213103 GCF_022324665.1 Clostridium sp. YIM B02500
TTATTTTGGTTCCCTCTAAAGGTCTCTCATAATTTGTTTTTGAATTTACATTCTTTCGTATCTTATCAACTAAGATGTTTGAATAAACATCTATAAAATAGATTGTTTCAACTAATCCTTTAGTAATGCATTTCTTTTCTGCTAAGTTAGAGCATTCAATTATGTCTTCAATATCTTCTTTTTCACATCCACCTTCTTTAGTGAAAAACTTCAATCCATTATAATAATACGGAAGATGACTTGCTGTTATCATTACAGCTCCATCACATGAATAATTCTCTAATATAGTTGTCATAAACATTGCAGGAGTTGTACATATTCCACAATCATAAACATTGCAACCTGAATCAACTAAAGCTTCTATTAATGATTTCTTCAATTCTGGTCCAGATAACCTTGAATCCATGCCAACTGCTATTTTTATATTTTTATTACTGAGTCCTTTAGTTTTTTTAAGCCACTCTACAAAACCAAACCCGACATTATTGACTAAATTAGGCGTAAGATTTTTAGTTCCTTCATGTTCTATAGCTATTCCCCTTATATCCGTTCCACTTTGTAGTCTTTTAAGTTCTTGCAGCATAATAAACCCTCCCCATTTTTGTCCATGCATAATTTCCCCGCAAAAAAGGATATTTCTTTAATTCCATATATCTATAACCTAGATAAAAAGATAGGAAAATAAGCATATTCTCCTATCTTGCTTTTAAAGAAAGTTACTTGCTTTGTCCATAGTAAGCATTTTTACCATGTTTTCTTAAAAAGTGCTTATTCATAAGCATCTTGTCCATAATATTGTCTGGACTCAACAATTCAGTGAAATATGCCATCTTCGCAACTTCTTCCATGACTACGGCATTATGAACAGCTTCTTCTGCATTTTTTCCCCATGCAAATGGACCATGATCATTTACAACTACACCTGGACAGTGTAACGGATTGTTTCCTGTTATTTCTTCAATTATAACTGTTCCTGTTTCCTTTTCATAAGCTCTACTTATTTCTTCCTTAGTCATTTTCCTTGTGCATGGTATACTTCCATAAAAATAATCTGCGTGTGTTGTTCCACAAGCTGGTATAGCTCTTCCTATTTGCGCCCATATGGTAGCCCAAGTTGAATGTGTATGAACAATTCCACCTATTTCATCAAACTCTTTATATAGTTCTAAATGTGTTGGTGTATCTGATGAAGGCTTTAAACTACCTTCAACTACGTTTCCTTCTAAGTCTACAACTACTAAATCTTCTAAAGTCATATTATCATACTCAACGCCACTTGGTTTTATTACCACTAATCCAGTACTTCTATCAATCCCACTAACATTTCCCCATGTATAAGTTATAAGTTTCTTTGCTGGTAATTCTAAATTTGCCTTTAAAACTTGTTTCTTTAATTCTTCTAACATTAATAATCACTCTCCTAATTAATATATTATTTAAATTTTTCTTCTATTTCTTTTATTTGATTGAGTCTATTAACATGATGCTTACCTATAAACTCTGTGGATAACCAAATATCTACTATCATTAAGGCTAATTCTTCGCCAATTACTCTTCCACCTAAACAAAGTACATTAGAATCATTATGCTCTCTGGTAGCTTTCGCAGTAAAACAATCTCCAACTAATGCTGCTCTTACACCTTTTATTTTGTTTGCTACGATAGACATACCAACACCAGTTCCACAACAAAGTATTCCCTTTTCACAATCTCCTATAGATACCCTATTTGCTACATCCATAGCTATCTGAGGATAATCTATACTGTCTTCTGAAAATGTGCCAACATCGATATATTCTACTGAGTTTTTATCTAAATATCCCTTGATAAATTCTTTTAATTTATATCCTCCATGGTCTGCCCCTATTGCTATCATGTATTTCAGCTCCTTCACTTTATAAGCTTAGTTAAAGTATTGCTTCCCTAAATCTTTTTATTGTTGAATCAATATCCTCTTCTCTAAATATTGCTGATCCAACTACTATATTAGTTGCTCCATTTTCAACAACTTTACCTATGTTCTCTAAATTTATTCCTCCATCAACCTGAAGCTCACATTCTATATTTTCGCTTTTTATGAAATTACTCACTTCATTAATCTTTTCCATCATAGGCTCAATGAAGCTTTGTCCTCCAAATCCTGGTTCTACAGTCATTATTAATATTTTATTTACCATATGACTTATATGTTTCAATGTATTTATTGGTGTTGCCGGATTTAACGCTACCCCAACTTTTATCCCAAAACTCTTAATTGTATACATTAAGTTATATATATGTGGAGAAGATTCTTGATGTATTGTTATTGTATTCGCACCAGCTTCAACTAACGCATCAATGAATATCTCTGGATTTGTTACCATTAGGTGTACATCTAATTCTATATCACAAGCAATTTGTTTAATCATCTTAATTTGATCTATTCCAAAAGCAATATTAGGTACAAAATGTCCATCCATTATATCTATGTGTAATTCTTTAATTCCCTGCTTTTTAAGTTTTACTATAGTTTCTTCGAGTTTTAAGAAATTTGCTCCTAATATTGAAGGTGATAATTTAACTTCCATACTATATCCCTGCCTTTAAATTGATTTTACTGTTTCAACTATATGTTCTGCTGTTAAATTATATTTTTCTAATAAAACTTCGGCGTTACCTGATCTTCCAAACTCATCATTTATACCAATTCTCTTTATTTTTACTGGGTACTCTTCAATTAAAGCCTCTGCAACAGTTGAACCTAACCCTCCAATTATGCTATGCTCTTCTACTGTTACGATTTTACCAACTCTTTTTGCAACCTCAACAATTAAGCTACTATCAAATGGCTTTATAGTTGAAATATTAACAACCGTTGCATTAATACCTTGTTCACTTAATATTTGAGCCGCATCCAAAGCTTTTGCTACCATTATTCCAGTTGCAATTATGGCCACATCATCACCATTTCTTAGGATTTCACCTTTCCCAATCTTGAATTCATAATCTTCAGTGTGTATTTCTGGAGTTGCTGCTCTTCCTAATCTTATATATACTGGCCCACTGTATTCTTTCGCTGCAAATATTGCTTTTTTTGCTTCAATAACATCTGCTGGACTTAATACAACCATATTAGGGATACTTCTCATTAAAGATATGTCCTCTATTGCTTGATGACTTCCACCATCTTCACCAACAGTTATACCTGCATGAGTTGCCACTATCTTAACATTTAATTTAGGATATGCTACTGAATTTCTTATCTGTTCAAATGCTCTTCCTGCTGCAAACATAGCAAACGTACTTGCAAATGGTATTTTTCCACATGTAGCAAGACCTGCCGCAGTTCCAATCATATCTCCTTCAGATATTCCCATATCAAAATATCTTTCTGGTGCAATTTTCTTAAACTCAATGCTTTTAGTTGCTTTTCCTAAATCTGCTTCTAATACAACAACATTATTATCTAATGCTAGCTCCTTTAATGCTTGTCCATACGCTTCTCTTGTTGCTACTCCCATTATTTTTCCCCTCCTTCTAATTCAGCTAGTGCCTTTTCAGTTTCTTCTTTATTTGGTGCCGATCCATGCCAATTAACGTTATTTTCCATAAACGAAACGCCTTTGCCTTTAACTGTCTTACAAATTATAATTGTTGGTTTACCTTTTGTATCCTTAGCATCATCTATAGCTTTACTTATCTCTTCAAAGCAATGTCCATCTATGGTTACAACATTCCATCCAAATGATTTGAACTTCTCGTCAATCGGACTTATACTCATTATTTCTTCATTAGATCCATCTATTTGCAATCCGTTTAAATCGAGAAAAGCAGTTAAGTTATCAAGTTTATAGTGTGCAGCGCTCATTGCAGCTTCCCATATTTGCCCTTCTTGTGCTTCTCCATCTCCAAGTATTGCATAGACTCTGTAAGAACTTTCATCTAGCTTTCCTGCTAAAGCCATTCCATTTGCTGCTGATAGTCCTTGTCCTAGTGAGCCTGTGGACATATCTACTCCTATTACCTTTTTCATATCAGGATGCCCTTGCAAATTTGATTCATATTTTCTTAATCCCAAAAGCTCTTCTTTAGGGAAGTACCCTCTTTCTGCTAATGTGCAATACAATGCTGGTGCTGAATGCCCCTTTGATAATACAAATCTATCTCTATTTGGGTCTTTGGGATTTTTAGGATCAATATTCATCTTTTCAAAATATAAAACAGTTAAAATATCTGCAATTGATAATGATCCACCTGGATGACCTGATTTTGCTGCTGATACACTTTTAATTATGTTCATTCTAATGCTATTAGATATTTTCTTTAAATTTTCTTTCATAACTATTCACCACCTATATTTCTACTACTACTTTATTGAAATTAATTTCTCTATTTACCATCTTCTTTAAATATTCTCCAACCTCTTCAAGTTTTATCTTATGGGAAATCATAGGTTTAAATACAATCTCTCCTTTTCCCATAAAGTCAACGGTTGCATGCCAAGCATTCCCTGGATATGGCTGTGTGTAAGAATTCCAAGATCCCTGAATTTTTAATTCTCCTCTTAATATACTTTCTGTTGCTGATTCACTTAATGGTAGTGGTGTATGAGATATTCCTACAAATACCACATTTCCTTTCTTTTTAGAAATAAGTAAGGCTTGTTCTTGAGTAAATTTGCTTCCTGCTGTCTCTATTACCGCATCAGCTCCACCACTTGTAATCTTTTTAATTTCAGCCACTACATCAGATTCCTTTGAATTGACTGAATAATTAGCTCCTAACTTTTTAGCAAGCTCCAATTTTTCATTAAAAATATCTACTGCTATAATTTTAGATGCTCCGAAAACCTTAGCCCATTGTATAGCAAATTGACCTATTGGCCCACACCCTAAAACTACTACACTGTCACCTACCTTAATACCTGCTTTTGCTAGTCCATGGTATGCTATAGTTGCTGGTTCAATTCCGGCAGCAGTTTCAAAATCTAAACTATCTGGTAATTTTAATATATGATCCGCTGGCACTTTGACATATTCAGCTAAAGCTCCATTTACTCTTGTTCCAATAATGTGATAATCAGTACATAATCCATAATCTCCAGATTTACAGTAAATACATTTTCCGCAAGGAACTAAAGGTGCAACTGCAACTCTATCTCCTATTTGAATATTTTTGACATCCGATCCTACCCCACTTATTTCACCTGAGAACTCATGACCTAATATAATCGGATATTTTGCTCCTCCACTAAGTCCACTTACCATACTTCTTGGTAGATCTGAACCACATATACCTACATTTTTAACTTTTACTAGCACTTCATTAGATGAAATTTTTGGTATATCTACAATTTCATATCTAACATCTCCTATTCCATATAATAATGAAGCCTTCATTTTATTTGTCACTATAAACATCCCCTTTCTATCTTTCTGAAAATATATAAAGCAATTTCCGTGCCATACAAAAAAGTAATTTTAATTTCTTTATATGCCTTATATTTAAAGTGTTAAATTGATTTATATTACATTTTATAAAACTCATTACATTATGATAAATTGTAAAATCATATGGTTTTATTGTGACCTATCTTTGTTAAAGCGAATAAGATTTCTTTTCTATTCTTTTTTAAATATAAAAACTACTCAATCAAACTTTTTTAAGTTATACCCTTAAGGAGTACATCTTCCATAGATTTTACTGAAATATAAATTCCTAAAGAATAAAAAAGTATCCTGATCAGTAGATCAACTATGACTATCTACTAAACAGAATACTTTTCACTTAATTTATTTTTCTATATTAACTTGCCATGCTCGGAGTTGCCCCATCTTCCCCTATATTCTTCACAGCTTGTCTTTCTAAATAATCAACAATTGCATTTTTATTTTTCTTAAACAATGCCCATAGAGCAATATATACTGCCACCGCAATTGCGATAAACACTGGATTTCCTGTTAAGAATGCAAAGAATACTAATCCCATTAAAGGTTTTCCTAATATATTAAAGCTTGTAATCATCATAGCACCTGCTGGTATAGCTACACCTACACCAACTGCCATCGATGTGAATAATGGCGCTGTAAATGTACATACATATAACCCTAATCCAAACCATATTATACCTGAAAGTAAAACTTTAAATATATTTCCGTTATATACGGCAACTAAACCTTGAACCATATATGGAAGTGCAAGTAAATCAACTACAGGTAATACTTGATTTCCTGGAAGTATCATTGCTAATACAAGCATAAATGGTATTAATATTAACCCTGATATCAATGTTGCTGGTTCACCATATCCTACTGCATCGTTTACTGCTATAAACCAATCACGATTTCCTTGGTTTTGCATGAATTTCCTTGCTCCATCTGTTATAGGTGAAAATGCTTGTGCAAACATACTAGCAACTTTAGGGAAAATAGCCATAACCGCACTAGTCGCAATACCTAATTTTAATATTTCTCCCCATGCCTCCATAGTTCCTATTCTTGCAACATTACCTAATATACCTATAAACATTCCTAAAAATAATCCTAGAGTCATAGGTTCTCCAAAGAATCCTAATTTCTTTTCTAATTGTTGTGGATTCAGTTTAATCTTATTAAATCCTAATGCGTTATATATTGGATCTATAGCAACTGCAAATATTGATGCTTCTACATTATGCATAGCTATTATTGTACAATTCGGATATCTGTAATAATTTGACCATCTTCTTGCTACTAATTCTGATATTAGTAAGCTGTATAGATTCAATAAAACCATACATGCTATTCCTAAAGGGAAGCTTCCTGTTACCCCTATAACCATAGCTCCCCAAACCATGTATGAGTAATTATTCCACAAATCTGATGGTTGAAAAACATCTGTCCACTTTATTAGAAATAATACAGTCTGCAATAGAATTCCTAATCCAAGATATATCATACCTGCACTTGAAGAGAAAGCAACTAGCGATGTAGCTTGCCATCCTACGTCAAACACTGGACGGTTTACTCCTGTACTTTCAACCATTCTATTAATAACTGGTGTTACTATTGGTGTAAATGAATTCAATATTAGTGAAAAGCCCTGCAAGGCAACACCAGCATATATAGCCGAAAGAAATGATTTATTAGTTGATATTCTGAAAACTTTTGCTATTACAAATATAATAAACGGAACTATTATTGCTGATCCAAATGTGTCAATTATTGATTTAAGAAATGCTAACATATTTAATTCCCCCATTATTAATAATATTTTACTATTTATTTAGTTCGTCTACTGTTTTGAATACGTCTTCAAAAAACTTATCTTCTCCTATTCCTGTAAGACATGCAAATGCATTGATAGTTGGTATCTTATAATCCCCAGGTGGTAGTGGACTTGTGTAAACAATAAAATCAAACCTTCCTGACTGTGCTAAATTTAATGCTTCTGTTGGTCTTGCTTCTGTTGTAGAAGAGCTTATTCCTTTTTCCTTTAATGTTTCTTTAACTTTTCCTGCGACCATAGATGATGTTACTGTACCTGAGCCACAAACTGATAATACGTTGACATTTTTCATAATATATTCCTCCCAAAAATTTATTATATAAACTTAAAATCTTTTATAATTTCAAGTACTATATTCCTATACATTCTAATAATTTTGTTACTTCCTCTGTAGATGATGAATTCTTTATCTGCTTTAATAACTCCACATTTTGAAAAACTGACATTAGTTTGCTTAGCAAAGTTACCTGAGAATCAGGATCGTTTATAGCTAATAAAAATACAACCATTACTTCAACTTTTTTGCTAGGATCTATCATATTTCTAAACTCTACTGGATTCTTTAGAACAGCTAGTGCTACATTAGATTCATTTACATGCTTAGAATCTGTATGCGGGATTGCTACACACATTTCTCCGATATCAAGTCCTGTAGGCAGCGTCTTTTCTCTTTCTAGAACAGCATCTATGTAAGTAGACTTAACATATCCCTTTTCAAACATTCTCTTTCCTAATTCCTGTATGACCTCTTCTTTGTTTTTTACTTCTAAATTTAATGCAATTAAATCTGAATTCATTGTTATTCCCCCTATTTGTTATATTTCTTTAAACTTGTTTAAAATTATATTTTTAAATTCCAACTCAGTTAAACTATTCTTCATATTTTCTATGAAAATCTTATCCTCTAAAATTTTTAGTGTGTTTTTTACAATTACCTTATCATTTGCTTTAAAAACTGGCATAAATATTATATTTACATTTCCACCCCCCCAATCAATTGGACTTTTTAACTTGATAAATACAAAGCTTGTCTTGTTTACGTATGAAGACTCTCCATGTGGAACAGCTATTTCTCCCTTTAGATATGTTGGAGCTAAATTTTCCCTATTAACAACAGATGATAAATACTCTTTATCTACACTTCCATTATTTATAAGTATTGAGCAAACATACTCCAATAAATCCTTTTTGAAATATATATCTGGTTCAAATATCAATAAATCTTCATCTATAATCCTTTCATATTTTTTTAGTTCTTCACTTTTATTTACTAATGAATCTATATTTAAATTATTTAAGATTTCTTTATCATACGGTATGAAATTTATTCCCTGTATTTCTGGATCCATAGTTCCTATGACCGCTAATATATTATTATCTTCTTTTAATTTAACTATCTTGTTTGATAATTCTTCATCTAGTGCACTCATTTCATAGAAGTTTACATCACTATATTTATCCATTAAATTCTTACTTATATATTTAGCCATTCCCTCACCAGTTAGACATAATGAAATTATTGCTTTTGGTTTATCTGATACACTTTCCATAAAATATCTATGTCCGAGTCTATCCTTCATTAAAGAAAAGTATATTTCATCAAGATTCCCTTCTCCTATTGAAATCTTTCTAGCTGCTTCTAATGCGATTATAAGGTCTACCCTATCCATTGTCCTTGATTTTATTCCAGTTCTTTTATTAACTATATCTCCTATATTATTTAATGAACCCATATCTACTAAGAAGAGCACGCCTTTTCCCTGATCTATTATTTTTGATAGTTCAACTACCTTGTTATATATATTGATTGGATTCTCATCTAAAGGCATGTCTATTGCTACAGGAAATCTTATTCCTAAAAGTTCCTTAACTACATTAGTTATAGCAGTAGCTATTTTTCCATGAGAAATTATCATTAATCCAACTTTATCTCTTTTATTTTCAGATTTTAGTGCTGCTTTTATATACAGTCCTATAAATATAATTTCATCATTAGGTATTTCTATGTCTTTTATTTTTTCAACTCCCATAGCAAATCTTTTAGCTACTTCATATTCATAAGTTGTATCGCTTATAATTTTATCTACATTTATTATCTTTTGTTTTAACCTTATCCTTTTAATGCTTTCCTCTACATGGATAGCTAAGTATTTAAATACATTTTTATTTATTTCTAATGATGGATTCTCTTTAATTAGTTCTTCCATAAAGGTTTCTATAAAATCTAATAAATCTTCACTTACAAAGCTTCTTAAATCATTCATAGAAAATGATTTTTCATAATTAAAAGTAGTTTCTATATTTGTAAAACTATTTTGTATAAATGCCCAGAGAATACTTTCAATATCTGCTTCTTGTATATCTATCTTCTTAAGTTCGTAATATTTTCTTTCAATCTGCCTATATATATCCTCTGGAAACGCGCTTTCACTAACTTCTGTTGATTCTTCTCTTAATTGATTTTCCAGCATAAATGGAATAAATATAGAATCCTTTACATATTTTCGTATCTCTGCTCTATTAATATCCTGAAATTTTATATCTTGAAACGAGTCATTTATCTTTAATATTTGATTCATATCTATTATCAATGATTCTTTATTTATATCTTCCTTATTTATGAAAGTCATAAAAGCTCTTGCGCATAAAACCTGAATCATATTCTGCAATTGACCAATATTGGCACTAAACTTTTTTAGAGCTAGTATTTCTACTACTTTTTTATCAACAAAAATTTTAGCATCTATTCTATTACACTCTGCTTGAAATTCATTATAGATGATATCAATCTTCTCTCTTATTGATCTTTCATGCAGAGAAGGAATTTTTATTACCATTGGTATCCTTCTTCTAAATGTTAATAGTAAATTAGCTTCTACATTTTCAGTAGTTGCTCCAATCAACATTAAATTAACTTTTCTTTCTGAATTGGCTTCACCCAATCTTCTAAATTTTCCTCTATCCATAATAGAGAAGAGTATTTCTTGACCTTTTGGAGGTAACCTATGAATCTCGTCTAAAAAAAGTACTCCTCCATTTGCTTCTTCTACTAATCCAGATGCATCTGAATCTGCGCCTGTAAATGCACCTTTTTTATGTCCAAATAAGAGTGATAATAATAATTGTGGATTGTCACCATAATCAGCACAATTGAATACAACAAACGAAGCGTTTTCTTTTATAACCTTCTTTTTCTTTGCAAATTCATACATGCATTCAGAAAATTTACTTTTACCAACTCCACTTTCTCCAACGATTAGTGTTGTAAGTCCTCTAGGTGGATATAAAATTGCTGATTTAGCTTGTTCGATAGAATTTTTCAAACTTCCATTACTTCCAATTAGGCAATCAAAAGGATCTGTTACTTCCTCTTTTTCAACTTTAACTTTATTAACTTCAAAATTATCTTTTTCTAATATTTCTTCAACAATTCTTCTTGAAACATCAAATCCTTCGGCCAATAGTTCTCTAGTAAGCTCAGATACTGCAATGTCTTTATTTTTTTTTAATATAGTTGATGTTGCCACCTTTAAATATGGATATCTCCTTTGCCTAGAGTTTGCTATGTTTAATTCTTTTCTTAAATTGGTTATTGATTCTCTAGCCACACCCAAGAATTTAGCCATTTGAACATCAGTCAGTGGATTTTTTTTATTTTCGGTATTAATGATGTTTATAAGTTTGTTTTCTAAATCCATAATAATATCTCCTCTCGCAAATTAAATATAGCAACTTCCATGCCATACTTAATTCTTTTTTGTAATTTTATCCTAAGCATTGTATTTACTAGCATTTATTAAACCCTTTACATTTTAATCAAATATACATTTTGTATAGTAAGTAATTAACAAAATGTATATTTAGAATTAATGATATAGAAGTTATTATAATTTTACTATAATATCACTTAACTATATAATTTTGATCTAATGTTAACTTGAAAATTGAATTTTATAGTATATAATTGGTATTATAATTTAGTTGCATAGGGGGTATTCAATTTGAAAACATTTACTACCGAATCTATAATTAATCACTCTTGTAAGAAAATATTTAATACTTTTGTAAAATCTGCAAAGGCAAACTTTCCTGACTTTAAAGAAAAAAGAGCTGTTGGAACCTATTCTAAGCAAAAGAAGAATAAAAGATTTAGGGTTGAAATAACTGCATTTGAAAGAGATAAAATCTACGAAATAACTGCTAGAAATAGAAGAGAATCCTTTATAACTAGATATCAACTTATTCCTATTTCTGAAAATGAGACTAAACTCATTTTTACTGAGATAGAGAGTGATAGAAACATATTTGGAAAAATAAATTCTGCATTAACTTCTTTACTTTTAGGTAAACGTCAACCTGATGAATTTAATACTTTTATAAAGAACTTAGAAAAATCATTAGCTTCCTAATCAACATATTTTAATCTTTCATATAGAAAGCATTGTCATTAATAAATTGTTTCTAATAAAAACTACTTTAACTTTTAATGACAATGCTTTTTATAATTCATATATTCTCCACTTTTATACTAAGTGAATTAGGAATAAAAAACTTTATTAAGCTGCAGTATCTATTTACAAATTATCAGTCTGCCTAAAATACACATAAAAATAAGATAGGACTAGTTTTATCACATAGCCTATCTCGAAAACTTGTTGATATTGTAATATCTATTTTATATCTTTATTTACTAATCTAATCTCCAGTTTTTACTTAGAAATTGCTTTTCTATACATTATAGATATAAATTTATTTCCGCTTTTATTTATTCATGTATTTGAATTATTATATTTCTTCTATTGCTAACAGTCTAGGGTTACTCCCCTCTTGTATTTTAATATATACTTTTGCCATCTTCATTTGTAAATCTTTTATTACTGTTTTTACTCTACATATAAAATAATAATCTTCAATTCCATTTGTAATTACTGCAACCGGATTGAACTTCCATCCCTTTATGCCATCTAGTGCTTTTCTAAGCATTTGTTTGTCTTCTATTGTAATTTTATCTTTAATTTTTAATTCTTCAATTTCTCTTAACATAAATATCAAACTCCTTTCCTTATGAATATACTATTATTTTTTCTTGTCAGTTCTTTGTCAAATATATTAATCATTTCTTAATATATTGTTAAAATAAAATAACTAATAAATTAATAGTATTAAACGATATAAATTTGTCCCAATAAACTCAAAATATTAGGCAGCATGTAAACTAATTTAACCGAAAAAAACTAGTATGCTCTATACTAGTTTTTTCAAATCTTTTGCATTACATAATAAAAAATCACACTCTTATTTATAAACAATGTGATACGTTAGCGTGATATTTACCTTAAATATGTACATTGGGAAATCAGTTTTCCAAAACTCTTCTGACTGATTGTATTAATCTTTCATTTCTAAATGGCTTAACAATGAAATCTTTGGCTCCAGTTTTTATCGCTTTGATAACGATATCTCCTTGTCCCATCGCAGAACATATAATCACCTTTGCATTGGGATTAATCTCCATAATTGATGATAGTGCACTAATTCCATCCATTACAGGCATTGTAATATCCATTAGTATTAAATCAGGATTTAATTGCTTATATTTTTCAATCAACACTTCTCCATTTTCTGCCTCATCAACTACTTGATATCCCTCTTTTTCTAAGGAATTCTTTAAAGTAACTCTCATAAATCTAGCATCATCACAAATTAAAATTTTGTCATTCATTTCATTTTCCTCCTATTCATTTCAAATAGGCAAAGACTTGCAACTGGCTGCCATCCTTTCAAAAGGAAAAGGCCCTCTAGCTTTGCGTCACAGTTTTTCAACTGCTTTGCCAATTCAATATTAAATTTAACATTAAATATATCGTACTTTTAAATAAAAACTTTATTTTGCTTATCTAACGTTTATTGTTAATGTAGTATTGTTAAACTTCCATAGATTATTATCCTAATTAGCATCTATCTACTTTTTATACAATCATTATCATTACATTTCACTAAGTTTTAAACTTTTCATAATAATTATTTTCCTTAATATGCTCAGCAATAAGCTATATTTTTTACTCCTTAATTGAAGCGCGAAGAATTATTTATTACTATTTAGAATTATTTGAAGCCAGCCTTAATATAATTAAAAGAAACCTCTTGAATGTTATTTGTTTCTCATTTAGTTACTCTCCATTCATAGTCTTTTTTTGTTCTAACCTATTCACTAGGCCCTTAACTTTAGGGGCTCTTTTTATTTCAAGATAAATTAATTCATATTTATCTTAAAAATATGTTAAAAAATAAATCTTCTGACTATATAAATCCACAGTCAGAAGATTTTTAATTAATTATATTTAGAAAAATCTCTTAGTACTTAATAAAGCATACTCTTACAACAACTATCCAAGTCCACAATTCTACTTATCTTCGTTTAGCTAAAAAGTTATGGTTAACTTATATTGCTAGTAAGCTTTTTCTACTAATCATAAGCCATAATGCTATTCCTATCAGACATGATAATCCCTCTGTGGCTGTCATCGCCCAAATAACACCATTAACAGCAAATAGTAAGTTTCCTACAATCAAAATAGGGACAAATAAAACACCTCTTACAGCAGCCATAATATTTGATTTCACACCATCACCTTGAGCTTGAAAAATTCCAGTAAAAAATTCACATAGGGCAGCAAAAACAGTTGAAGAAAGTTGAGCTATGAGAGTTATTTGACCAATGGCGATAACATTAGGATCAATACTGAAGATGCCAATAATCTGTAACCTAAGTGCAAATAGAACTGCTCCTAAAGTTAATGTTAAACCAAGCATATACAATATAGTTTTCTTAACAATTTCCATGAGACGTTTTTGATTATTTGCAGAGTAAGCAAATGCAATTAGTGGTACAACTCCCATCGCAAAGCCCATACCAATACAATCTACAATTTGGACAACTCTTTGTGCAATTCCAAATCCCGCCACAACACTATCTCCATAAATCATAGAATAATTATTGAATAGCAGGCTTATGATAACAAAAAATCCACTCATTAATAAAGCTGAAACTCCAACCTTAAAAATTTCACCATAAATTTCCTTACTTGGTTTAAAGTCCTTAATTGACAAGCTCTGAACAGTACTCTTCTTTTGCAAATAATATACAAAATACAAAACGGAAACTATGTTACCACAAACAGAGGCTAGTGCTGATCCCATAACATTCATATTTAGAACGAAAATGAAAAAGGGATTAAATATTATATTAATAATAATACCTGCTATGGTGCCAGTCATAGAAATAGTGGATGCACCCTCTGCACGTACAGCTGCGTCAAGCGCCATATTAACAATGATAATTGGAGCTCCAATAACAAGTACCATAACAAAATTTCTTGTATATTGTAACGTTTCGCCACTTGCTCCTAAAAGCGGCAAAATAGAGGATAAAAAAGGCAGACATATCATCATAAGAATAATACCCATAAGCATTGATGACCAAAAGTTAATAGAACTAACTTTTCGGGTATTGTCTGTATTGCCTTCACCTAAAAGTCTTGATATATATGTTCCAGAACCTACTCCAAACATTTGTCCAATTGCCATTAATACTAATGAAAATGGTAATGCCAGTATCACTGCCGCCATCATTGCAGTATTATTAAGTTTACCAACAAAAAAAGCATCGATGATATTATATACAACTGACGCGATACTACTTAGTATCATAGGAATAGCCATGTGTATTATTGCTTTAGATACAGGTGCTTTTTCAAGATAGTATAGCGATTTTTGATCCATATTTTCCATGTTTTCCATATAAAAAACCCCTTCCATGTTTTATAAGTAATAAAATTAGTACTCAACAATAAGGCATAATCTTCTTTCAATATTATTAACTCTAATTCCTGTTTTGTTTCTACAAACATAGTATATAGTTTCTATTTAAACTGCACTTAAATGGAATTTAAACGCAATGTAAACAAAAAGAAAAACCACAGTCTATTAATCCAGACTGTGGTTATAAAGATGTCAATCCTCCTTGAGTTGGTAACTGGAGAAGGCTGGATGAACTTTGACTCTCATGGGCATATCACTTAGAAGGTCGATGACCTGATCATGACCCTTTTCAAGATTCGGGTTTGAGAAGTGACGCTTGAAGGATTCCTCGTCCTTGTAGAACTCAAAAGCCCACAAGATATCTGGATCGTCATCCGCTCTACATAGTATCCAATCTACAGGCCCATCTGGATCACCGTTGTAATGAAGATTATTGGTAAGTTCAAATAAAGCATCACCTTTTCCAGGCTTTGCATGCATCTTTAGCACGGTGCCAGGTTGGCTTGGATCAATCATCATATGTTTTCCTTTTGTTTCAATCATGTTATACCTCCAAATAATATTATTTCCAAACGCTGTTTAGTTTCTACAAAAATACCATATAGCTGCTATTTAAACTAAACTTAAATGGAACTTAAACTCAATGTAAACAAAAAACCACAGTCTGTTAATTCAGACTGTGATAATGAGCATATTTAGCTTCTATTTGGGCATTATCGAAAAAACAACAAGTCAATCTGCCTGAATATTAGGACTTGTTATTTTCTTTCATGTACCTTAGGCAGCCAAATAATAAATTCTGTACCTTTTCCAATTTCACTTGTAAGAGATATTTTCCCTCCATGTAAGTCAATAATCTTTTTTACTATTGAAAGTCCAAGTCCGTTTCCACCCAAAGAACGGTTACGAGCTTTATCCGCTTTATAAAACCTCTCGAAAATTCGCGGTTGATCTTCCGATGAAATACCTATACCTGTATCAGAGATTTTACATTTAATTCCGTTTTCATTGCTTAATAAGTTAACACCTATATTTCCATTCTCTGGTGTAAACTTAATAGCATTATTAAGCAAATTTATAAATACCTGACTTAATAAATCTTCATCCCCACATATGATAGTTTCTTCAAGAGAAATATCAAGTGTTATATTTTTTGCCGACCACTGTGGTTCTAACATAAGTAAAACACTTTCAATTTGCTTGTTTATTTGATATTTCTTTAAGTTTAAATTATTGTCTTCTGATTCCAAATTAGATAATCTTAATAGATTTTCGCTTAATTTAGATAATCGTTTACTTTCAGTTTCTATTATGCTGGCATAATGTGATATCTGATCCTTATTTAAACTTCCTTTTTTTAACAGAGCAGCAAACCCCGATATAGAAGTTAATGGTGACTGTATTTCATGTGACACATCTGATATAAAATCTTGGCGTAGTTTCTCTAAAGACCCTAACTCTTTTGCCATTCTGTTGACATTGTCTGCTACCTCATTAAAAGGATCGAGTTCATTTGTTTTAACAAGTACATTGAAATCACCAGAAGCTATCTTGTTCATGGCTTCAACAGCTCCGCTTAATATTGGAAAATGTGAAAGATCAAATCTTTTATGTTTATTAGCGAAGCGCCAGTGCATATATATAAATGCTTTCCAACCTAGAAAAAATATCACAGCAGAAGTTAAGCTTTGAACAATAAATATTATATGTAGAGGAATGCTTTCTGATTTAACGAAAATAAATATACAAATATAATATCCACTAGTAAGACCAAGTAATGTTGTAATAAAAATCAGTATTAGTGAAAAAAAATACCTGTTTCCTTCCTTCACTTCACTTCCTCCAATCTGTAACCAAGACCCCTAATAGTAGTAATTTTGAACTTGTAAATATCAGATTGAAACCTCTCTCTAAGACGATTTATATGAACGTCAAGTGTTCGTTCGTTTCCTTCAAAATCAAGACCCCAAACCTCTTCTATGAGCCTGTCGCGGGAAAGGGTTTTACCTGGATAACTTCCAAGCATGAATAAGAGTTCAAATTCCTTCATAGGTATATCGAATTGTTCATTATTACTAATGACTGTATAACTACTTTTATCCATCACTAAATTACCAATATTAATAATCCGTGAAGCAGCTACTTTATAGCGTCTCAAAAGGGCTTTTATTCTAACAAGTAACTCATCAATCTCGAATGGTTTTGTTAAATAATCATCTGTACCAAGTTCAAAGCCCTTTACTTTTTGGGTAAGCTCGCTTTTAGCGGTCAGCATTAAAATTGGCATATCCTCATAATATCTACGTGCTTGCTTACAAAATTCATAGCCATCCATTTGAGGCATCATAATATCAAGTACACAAATATCAATTTTTTCCTCCCCGAGTTTTTCTAATGCATCCCTTCCATTTACAGCTTCGGCTACAGAAAATCCTTCATTTTTTAATACTGTGCAAATAAGCTCTCGGATATAATCATCATCATCTATAACTAAAATTTTATTCAAATCTATCACCTTCCTCTTTTGAGCATAGACCATCAATGTAAATTTAATATAAATTTATCTATTTTTTCGTTTATTATTTTAAGACTAGTTGCGAAATGAAATTGGACTAATAAAGATCCATAGTGATTATTATGTGTTATGCGTTAATCGCCAAACCAAATCATAACGGAGGATAATCACTATGGAGTACCCAAATAATAACATAGAATTACATAAGAATAAACAATTAAATTTTAGAGAATTTATAACTATCCAGTTCCGCCTCGAGGATGGCTTTTCCAAGAAAGATACTTAACTATAAATGCTCCAGAAGAGTTATTTTAAATACACTGGATCAAATATATTCTATATAAGTAAATTCAAGCGTTTAACTCATAAATAGAACTTGATTCAATTTGTTGTTGCAATTTGTCTTTTTAAAAAATTGAATTATTCAGGAATGTTTAAAATTCAAATATACAAGTAAAAACAGAAAAGAAAATCCTTATGATGATGCTCTCATGTAGTAGTTTTATAGAACCATAAAAAGGGAGCCTATTCAAGACGCTCAATATAGAACACCTGAACAAGCTCGAGATGATATTTTTAAATATATCGAATTATATTATAATACCAAACGGATTCATTCTGCTCTTGGGTATATGACTCCCGCTCAATTTTAAGAACAAAGCTTATACAATCCGCTTAACTTTGTGTCTACAAAACCTTGAAAACTCCATATGTCTATTTTATCACACACCTAACTTTTAGGGTTCAGTTAAATCGAAGGTTGATTTCGCTGTGTTGTTTAAATTGTTTTTGCTGTTACTTTTGCATAATATGAATGGCAAAGCCTCCAAACTCGCCGTCTAAATAGACGTTCTTCAGTTTGCCATCCTCGGAATATGCGGCAGTATCCATGTTGAAGGAGAAGCCTTTCTCTTTCAACTCTTCTGCGGCAGCAGTTAAATCAGGTGTACGCATAGCGATATGACCGTTTGCTCCCAGGAATGGTGCCTTCATGCACTCAAAGTAAGGGCCGCCAAATTCGGACTTTTGTCCGTGACGAGGCTCCAGATTAAACATCACGCTCAGAAGCTGAGCTAATTTTTCTGCCTCCTCAGCATTTGGTGTGTTA
Organism: Clostridium sp. YIM B02500; assembly: GCF_022324665.1. Taxonomy (NCBI): domain Bacteria; kingdom Bacillati; phylum Bacillota; class Clostridia; order Eubacteriales; family Clostridiaceae; genus Clostridium; species Clostridium sp. YIM B02500. The sequence goes on from NZ_JAKGTE010000007.1 coordinate 18,690, forward strand.
ATGCCGATATGCTCTAGTTCAAATTTACTATTCATAATCCTACCTCTTTCTTCGAAATATTATCCGTTTTATATAAAGTTTGATATTTTTTTGATACGTATTGGATGCGTTTGGTCACTACTGATTTTGTCGTAATTCGCTTTTCGTAAGCCATAAGAGAGACCATAGATCCCTCTTATCAATAAGGGCTTAAATGGATCAAAACGATTACCATTTATTTAAGCTATTTAGAATAAGTAATTTTGAGCTTACATTGGGAAAATCAATACAGCTGCGATAGTCAAAGCAAGCAAACGGATGAAGTACATTGGAATTGTGAATTTCCAAAACTCTGTTAGCTTGTACTTACCAATTCCCATTACCATAGCTGGCAGACCATCAATTGGTAAGAAATGACCGTTCCAACCTGAAATTACGATTGCAGCAGCAGCAGCAGTTGGATTTAGACCCAAGCTCATGCAAGTAGCAATAGCCATAGGTGCAAATACATATACAGTACCTATAGTTGATCCTGTAAGGGTTGCAAGTAGACTTGTTAGTATACAGAAGACAAATATTAGTACGAAAGGATTAACGTTAGTACCAAGCATACTAGCTACAGTTGTACCAACTAAATTAGTTAAGCCTGTACTTCCAAGAGCATCGGCAATACCGATAACACCAGCAGACATCAAAATAATTGGAGCACCAATGTTGTTACGAACTTCATCAAAATCCAAAACACCGACAACTAAAACCAGGCATGCAGATAAACCTGGAACCATATATGCTACATCGCCAACTTTACTTTGAAGAATCATACCAACAACAGCTGTTAAAAAAGCTCCATATGTTGCATATTCCTTCCATTTTGGTAAATCGTAAACTATTTCTTGAGCATTACCATCTCCAATTTCTATATCTTCAACGTTTTTATTAGGTAAAATTTTATACCCAATTAAAGTCCATGCTATATAAGCTAATGAAAGCATTAAGTTTACAATAGAGAATTTTGCTAAGTTAACTTCAACAAAAGTTGAACCAGCAGCTTTTAAAACAGCAATAACAATACCATATTGTAATGTAACGTTTACAGGGATTAGTGGATGGTTAGCTGCGAAACCTGCAGCAGCAATAACTTTACCACGTGGTAACTTGTCACTATACTGTACAGTAGATAATATACCTAAAGTAAGAACATAGAATGCAGTTGAGCCCGTGCCGAATATACTACAAGCTAACATAACCATAATAAATAACAGTATATATGCCTTAAATCCACCTTTATTAGCCATGTTCAAAATTACTCTTCTGAATGCACCGATAAAGCTAGTTTTTTCTAGAGCAGCCACGATTGCCATGAAAGAAGCAAGCATAATAATAGTAGAGTTAGAAAATCCTCCGAAAGCAGTCTTGATATCGGTTACACCAAAAAGAACCATTAGTAGACATGCAAGAAGTGGTGGTGCACCAAATGGAAGTTTGTCTGTCATGATTAAAATAATCATGAATATAGTTATAACTAAGGCAATAATCATTGGAATAGTCATTTATTTGAACTCCTCTCTTTTACACAAAATTATTTTTTGCAGTTGGTGATATTAGGCACATGAAAGAAAATAATAGACCGTGAAATAGGCAAGCATACTGGTCTATTATTTTTTTGAATATACCTTATATCAGTTCAATCGTACTCATATTAGCACATGCCTTTGTCGGCATTTTCCTTCAAAACTTGTTTTAGTGCGTCAACACCTTCGTCGCATAGATAGTTGAATGGACGGCGGCAGTCGCCTACAGGATAACCAAGCAGAGAAACAGCCTTTTTAACAACAGTGTTAGGGTTGCCATATTTGAATACGGCACGGAAGGAGGCAATGGAGTCTTGAGCTACTTTAGCCTCTTCGAGCTTTCCAGCCTCGAACAGTTCATAAATAGATGCCAGAACATGAGGATATACGTTGGAACATCCTGCAATGCCGCCTGCACCACCTGCCTTTAGGCAAGGTAGAATTAATGAATCGTTTCCAGATAAAACACGGAAGTCTTTGTCTAGGTCCTTTGTAAGGTTAATGTAGGCAAGTAGGTTATCCCAGTCACCACTGGAGTCTTTGGCACCCATGATTACGTCTACATCTCTAGCCAACTTTGCAACGGTTTCAGGAAGCAATTTGTTGCCTGTACGTGCAGGGATGTTATACAGCACGATTGGAATATCTACATGCTTAGCAATTTCCACGTAGTGATCGTAAAGCTCTTTTTGTGAAGCAAGAGCAAAGCTAGGGGTGATAATGGATAGTACGTCGGCACCAAGCTGCTGAGCCTTCTTGCTAAAACGAATGGTATCAGCTGTGGAAATGCATCCGGTACCTGCGTACACCGGAACACGACTTTTCACTTGGTCGATAGTAGCCTCTAGAACCTCAATTTTTTCATTTTCGCTTAAGATGTAACCTTCGCCGTTAGTTCCGAATGGGAACAGACCATGGACGCCGCCCTCCAACATGCGCTCAATCTGGTTACGCAACTCCTTAAGATTGATCGATTCATCTGGATTCATAGGGGTTAAAATAGGTGGAATAATACCTTTTAATTCAACATTCTTCATAATAACTCTCTCCTTTTCTATTTATATAATAAGCTCCACCGGCTTAGTTGCCGGCGGCTTTTTCCAGCTCAGCGGCTCTGGGCAGCTGTGGGGTTATAGAGTCCCACTCGCTCTCGCTTTTTCCCTAACACGTCCTGCTCGGTGAAGCGAACATATTTAACTCCGATGCGTGTGTGGGACGCGTAAGCCAGATGCAGTGCGCCGTCGGCAGACTGCATCAGATATGGGTACTCATACTGGCGATTGTTGGTCTTGTTTTCATCACCCATGAAACCCTCGCCCCGCTCCATCCAGCGGATAATCGGAAATGTCAGACCGCCATCCTCAGACAGGGCCACTGCCACAGGGCAGCGCAGGCCAGGCCAAGCAGCCTTTCCAGGTTCAGGATTCGGCGTGCAGGTAGGGTTGTAGGCAATGGCGATGCGCCCGCTCTGCAGCCTAAGTGCGCTGATGCTGGAGTTGTTGTTTGGCAGCTGGGTCGGCGCCGGCTCGCTCCAGGTCTCCCCCCAGTCAAATGACTCGCTGCGGTGGATGCGGTAAGCCTCGCGGTTTCGCATAAAGGCAACTAGATGACCATTTTCCAGCTCTACCACGTTGGCGTGTACATGACCATTGCTCTTTGGCATCATGACCATTCGCCAAGTCTTACCCTCATCGTCCGAAATGCGGAATGCGGTAGGATCACCGGATAGCCCGTCCACCGAATCTGTGCACAGCCAGTTAGAAAAAATCCAACGTCCGTTGGACAGTATCTGAATCGCCTGACGGCAGAAGGTGCCCTCCTCCGGAAAAATCGTCTCATATGGACCCCAGGTCTTGCCACCGTCAGTGCTCTTTTGGCAGCGAACCACGGCGGTGTACTGCATGTTGTCCTTGCCCTCCTGACGGTCTAGCTGGGCGGTGTACATAGCCCAGACTGCATTATCAGGTCCGTAGAATAGGGATGGGTTCTGCTCACTGCGTGTTGGGTCGCCGGAGATATCCACTGTTGGCAGCCAGGCCGTGCCATCCTTAGGCAGGATAGAGCATATGATGCGTATGTCGGCACTGCCCTCGTAAGTGCCGGCGAACCAGCAGCACAACAGGTCCCCATTAGGCAACTCTAGCATTGCCGGCGAATGGGCGGTAAGGTATCCGCCAGTGGGCAGCAGCGCTTCCAGAGTTCCCATGTCATCATTGTAGTAGACAGTACCATCCCAGGTTAGACCAGGTAGCTTTGGGTATTTCATGTTGTTGTCCTTTTGCATGTTGTTATCCTCCTAATTTTAAAATTTTTAGGCATTTCTTAAATACCTAAACCTATGAATTTTACTGGTTTTACCTTGTTTCTATATAACTTTTCACAAAACAATTAGCTGAATTCAGAAAATACTCAATTAGCTTTGTTATTCGCCAAATGGATAGCATAATCTAATGCATTCAACAGACTCAGTTCATTTGAGGTGCCTTTACCTGCCTGATCAAATCCAGTACCATGATCCACTGATGTGCGGATAATAGGAAGTCCCAATGTTATATTTACACCTTCCACTGCCTTCCACTTTTTCATTTCTCGATCATAAACAAACCCTACCGTCTTTAGTGGGATATGTCCTTGATCATGATACATGGCAACCACAATATCATACCAGCCGCCAAGAGCCTTGGGAAATAAGCTATCTGGCGGAACAGGACCATCAACACAAATGCTCTCAGCCTCTGCTGCTCTTATCGCAGGAATTATTTCATCTATCTCCTCTTTCCCAAACAGACCGTTTTCACCTGAGTGCGGATTCAATCCAGCGACAGCAATACGTGGTTTTTGAATTCCGAGATTCTTACAGGCTTTATCTGCAATACGGATCACATCTAACACACGCTCTTTTTTTACACGTTCACATGCTTCCCGTAAAGAACAATGCGTAGATACATGAACCACGCGTAAATCATGGTGCGCCAGCATCATCGTGTATTTTTTTGTATTTGTATATGTAGCATAAATCTCAGTATGCCCATCAAAATGTAATCCCTTTGGGGCCAGTGCCATATTCATTGCTTCTTTGTTGAGCGCATTTGTGCAGGTAGCCTCTATTTCGCCTTTCATTGCCAGCTCAATTACCTTCTTTACACACAAAAATGCAGCCATACCGCACATGGCAGAAACCTTACCAAATTCAAACTGATTCATATCAATCAGATCCAAATGTAATACATCAATTACCCCATATTCAAATTTCGCATCAGACACCTGTTTAATAGGATTAAATTTGAGCTCAGGATGCCCTACAATAACAGCCGCTTTTTCCAATACATTTACATCACCTACGACAATTGGGCGGCAATTCTTGTAAAGGTCTTGGTGCAGGAGCGCCTTTACTGTAATTTCAGGTCCGTTGCCTGCAGGATCGCCCATTGTTATCCCAATAATTGGATTTTTCTTCATACTATTTTCCTCCTTAAATCATGCCAATACATTTATAACATCTCAGTTCTTTCTCATTGATGGTTTCATCTTCATTCATTGGCGTAATAATCGGAGTGATTATACCTTTAATCTCAGCCATAACATCCTCCTATTGTTTTATTAATTTACATAATATCTAGATATAATTTTCTTGCATCCTCTGGAGTAACTTCACGCATGTTATTCACCAAAAGTCTTTGAACATTCATGCCTGCTGTTACTAGTACTTCTAAATCTTCGTTTCCAATTCCATATTCCTTTAAACTGGTAGGAATATTTAAATGTTTTACTATACTATCAAGTCTATTTATAATCCATGCTGATTTTTCTTCTAAAGTATTTGCGGTTCTTTCGGATTTAACTACCCTGTCATAAGCTAATGCAAATTTTTCTCTGCATTCAGGTTCATTGAACCTCATAACAGGCACAAGCATCATGGCATTGGCTACTCCATGAGGTATATGATATTTACCTCCTAGCGGATAGGATAAAGCATGAACTGCCGTAGTTCCTGAGGCGGTAATTGCAATTCCCGCATAGAAAGAAGCTATAAGCATTGCATTCTTGGCATCCATGGCATCGGGACTGTCACAAGCTACCTCAATATTATTTAAAATCATTTCTAGTGCTGTCAATGCAAAAGTATCACTAAACGGGTTAGACCTTTTCGAAGTAAAGCACTCAATGGCGTGAGCAAGTGCATCTACACCGGTAGAAGCTGCTATTTTCCTTGGAAGATTCTTAATCATTCTGCCATCAAGAATTACATAATCAGCAATCATGGCTGTATTTACAATTCCTACCTTCAGTTCTTTTTCTGGAACCGCTACGATGCTGTTAGCAGTGGCTTCTGAACCAGTTCCTGCGGTAGTTGGAATCATGAGAGTCTTAATATACTTTTTACCTAAGGATGGGTTATCTAGTAAATCTCTCAATACATACTGTTCAGTAGTAAGTATCGAAGCAAGCTTTGCAATATCCATCACACTGCCGCCACCAATTGCTGCTATAAAATCTGCTCCTGATTCCTTAAAATGATTAATTACTTCCTGCGCCTCATCACAGGTTGGCTCTGAAGGAAGATCATCTATTAATACGACTTCAACTCCTGTATTCTTTATCAGTGACATTGGATAATCAAGAAGTCCTGCCGCAATGATTCCTTGATCACAAAATACAGCTACCTTTTTTACTTCCTTTATAATTTTTGAAATATTCTCAAGGGCATTCTCACCAGAATATACTACATGGGGCATTTGCAACATATAATCACTTAACATTTTAAATCTCCTACCTTTATTCAATATTATATATAAATCTATTTAGCCAGTTCTTCACTTTTCAATATCTTCTTTGAAAATCTGCTTAGCTAAGTTTGTCAACAGTTGTTCATCTCCAAAGCCTCCAGACTTGGATAGTACAAGGCACTCTGTATTCCTAATATTAAATCTGGATAATACAATTCCAGGTGTGAGTTCACAAATAGGTTCCATCTCATATACACCCATCTGCTCCATACATCCTATAAGAGTATCACCTCCAGTGATCATCATAGTACCTTTAAGTCCTCTGCTAAGTAGCTCTTTCAGAATATAACCTAAGTTTTTCGCAATGGACACTCTGACTTCTTCTGTGCTGATATTGTACTTATCTGCATATTCCTTAGTCAAACTAGTTCCTGGAAGGTCATTGCTGTCTAGTATAGAGCAACTTTTGGCCTCAATCAACTCTCTTAAAGAATCAAGTCTTTTAAGTCCTTCCTCACATTTCCAGTATTCTTCGCCCAGCTTTTCTTCTGCACTCAAGTTAATTCTAAAAAAACCATTTGCCTCAGCAAATTCAAGCTGGCTTAAAGTAATAGGATTAACACTGCCACAAATCACCAAGAATCTTTGTGTAAAGTTTGGAATCTCTGGTGGCCTCGCTTCCAGACCCAGAAGCTTCGGAAGCACTGCTGCAAACCCTGCACACCCCGCCATTACATGAAGCTTATTTTCTTTATAAAGTCTCTGTCCTAACTTTTCCAGTTGATCATCAGTCTGTGCATTCCAAACAATAATTTCAGGAACATCCTCTCTTTTAACCGGACTCTCTACTTCTTCTGCCAAAGTTACCTTTACCATTGACTGCTCTTTAATGAGATCCGGAATGTAAGAACATGTGACTGGTTCATACGGATCCTTTCCAAATACACTTTCTTCAACAGGAACACCATCTATGTAATGTATTCCATCTATCGTAGTTCGCTTCATCTTAGGAAAGGCCGGAAAAAAGGAAAGAGACTCTCCTTCTGCGGCATGAAGAACTGCTGTGAGTTCACTGCCAATGTTTCCTCGTAGTGCTGAATCTGTTTTCTTATATATGAAAGGAATTCCATATTGTATCGCTTTCTTAGTAATGTTATATACAACCTGATAAGCTTCCCTGGAATCTAAATGCCTAGTTTCAGCATCCATTACTAATACCTTGACTTCTTCTGCCTCACTGTAATCATAATTAATATTTGTTATAACTCTTGTGGCCGCGCCACTTGCTGCAAATTGAACCCCTGTATCAAGTGCTCCAGTGAGATCATCTGCTATGATTAACAACCTTATCAACTTCTCACCACCTCTGTTTGTTTCATATATGAACCCATTTATTTTATTTGGTTTCCACACTCAATATATTAAAGGTTTTCAAAGAACATAACAATTTAAAAATATTCATTTATAGTACAATTATGAAACATTTTAAAATTTTATGATTGTTTTGCATGTTCATATATGTTACAATATTTTCAAAACGAAACAGTTAGGTTGTGATATAATGCAAACTTCCAAAATTAAAGCACTTGGAATCGCCCCCTATGAGGCTATGAAGGCTGCTATGCAGAAGGTAGCAGATGAGAGAGGCGATATCGACCTCGATGTACATACTGCTGATTTGTACCACGGTGTAGAAATTGTTAATCATAATCTTCAAAACAACTATGATGTAATAGTTTCCCGAGGTGGCACCGCAGAACTAGTAGGTAAAATAACAAATATACCTGTAGTGGAGATATCCTTATCCGTATATGATATCCTTACAGCTATAAAGCTGGCAGAAAACTATTCAAATAGTTATGCTATTGTTGGTTTTCCCAGCATTACGGAAAGCGCCCATCTACTATGTACACTATTGCAATATAACATCGATATTGTAACAGTCCACAGTGAAGATGAGGTTAAAAACACCTTAAATCATTTAAAACAAAATGGTTATCACATGGTAATCGGGGATATGATCACCCATACCACAGCGAGAGATGTTGGTCTTAACGCCATCCTCATTACTTCTGGCACCGAAAGCATTATAAGCGCATTTAATCAGGCTGTGAAAATCAGCACCATCTATTCGCAACTTAAAAAAGAAAATATATTTTTTAAGGAAGTAATTACAAGGAACGGATACTATACGGTTATATTCACTCCAGAAGGTGAAGTGTATTTTTCAACCTGGAATGAGAAAAATAGCGAAATGTTGTATGAAATGCTTAAAATTGAAATCCGTCAGATTATTTCATCAAATAGCAACAAAATCCTTCGTGATTTAAACGGTACACTTTTTTCCATCGAGGGTCGCACTATAAGTTATAACAATACAAATTATATTGTATTCTATGTTACAGCTTCAAAGGTTCCAATAACTACAAACAAGTATAGAATAAAGTTTTCCAATAAAAGAGAAGCAGAAGAACATTTCTTCAACAGCTTCTATAGCATCTCAGGTTCCATGGGAGGATTACAGGATTCTATCAATCAGATTAGTCCCAGCTCACTTCCTGTTATGATAACCGGAGAACACGGAACCGACAAGGAACAGATTGCGCGAATTATCTACATTAATAGCTCCTTTAAATCCAATCCTCTTGTAACCATTGACTGTTCACTTGTAAATGATAAAAGCTGGGAGTATCTAGTTAACCACTACAGTTCTCCTTTTAATGATATTAACAATACTATCTACTTTAAAAGTATAGAAACTCTCTCAAAAGAGCGTAGTCAACAACTGCTATCTCTTATTGTAGGTGCAAACCTTAATAAAAGGAATAGGTTGATTTTTTCCTGCACGAGCAATCTTAACACTTTAATTCCAAGCGCTGCGCAAGAATTTGTCAAATGCCTATCATGCCTTACCATCTGCTTGCCCTCACTAAGAGAACGCGTGATGGAGATACCCAGTCTGTCTAGTATCTATTTGGGTTCTCTCAATGTAGAACTAGGTAAGCAACTTATTGGCTTTGAGCCCCGAGCTATGGAACTTCTACAGCAATACAATTGGCCTCAAAACTATACCCAGTTTAAAAGGCTACTAAACGAACTGGCAGTTATCACTACAACCCCTTATATTACCAGTATTTCCGTTTCGAATATTCTTGATAAAGAAAAGAATACAATTGGGAGTTATTATACTACAGTTGATAACGGAATCCTACTGAACCTAAACCGTCCACTAGATGAAATTACACAGGATATAATTAATCAGGCACTCTCTCAAAACCATGGAAACCAGGCCGTTACAGCTAAACAATTAGGCATCAGCCGAACTACATTATGGAGGTACTTAAAAAGATCATAATATGACACATGCCTCCCTCAAACATAGGAATTTAAAACATATTTCCTTAACACTAAACGAAGTGTTTATAAACAAAAATGAGATAGCTACTATTTTTAGTAATTATCTCATTATTTATCAATTCCAAATTTTTCAGCAAATTAAAAGCAACCACCACAAAGCGGTTCAATTCTATAAGAAAAATTTCACACTACTTATCCTTTAATATTTTTCCTTTAACAACCAATCTCACTCCTCCACAGAGGCTGAAAATATTTCCTAATTTTAAATTTCCAAAGAAAACATCTTCACCGATCATATATCAACAACATTGGAGTTAGCTACTCAAGGCACTTATATGTATAATAGCATAGATAAGCATGCAGTTAATGTTACTACAATTATATCATTTTTAACATTAGATTAATATAACAGCTGATGGCTAAATGTTACATATATAATATTTTCCTTAAAAAATAAGCAGCCGCTGTATAGTACATGCTGCCCCACCAATCAGTGTCAGTCCACCTAATCAAACTACCTTATTTTTGTCATCCTCATTATAAAAAGTATGTTATTTCTCCAATTTCTCATATCTAACCACCATATTTAGTTCTTTCCATTCTCTCGCTGTTCATCTAATAAGTTTATATCTTAATATAAAGTCAGAGATAACAAAAAAAAACAAAAAAACGCCTCCCTAAACTCGGGAAGCATTTATTTAGTGCGCCTGACAGGAATCGAATATGCGACCGACCGATTTATTGTATCAGATTGCATTTCTTCATTCTTCAAATTAAATCTTCGGCACTTATATCCATTAAACTAAACTGATTTTATCGAAATCTCTTTATTTTCCTTGATTTTATCGTTTTTAGCATCTCTTTTTATATTGTACACACCAAAGAATACAACCGCAAGACCAGCTAAGACCGATATTATAATTGATGCACCATGAGCAATATATCTTGCTGTAAGATTGTCTTCTGTAATCATTGTAAGCGCTGTATACATAAGTAGCCCTGCTCCTATATAGACTATAATCTTATATCTATTCATAAGATTTGCTATAAATTTAGCTCCAAAAAAAATAATAGGAATACTCATACCTAACCCAAAGACTATTAGCCAAATGCTTCCATGAGCCGCTCCTGCAATTGCCAGCACATTGTCGAGTCCCATACTTATATCCGCTATAATTATGCTTGCAACTGCCTTCCATAAGTTTTTAGCGCCTCCTATTTCAATATTTTCTTCTTCCTCTTTTGCATTCAATAAATCCCAAGTAATCTTTATAAGTATTATTCCGCCCACTAATTTAATAGGCAACCATTGTATAGCCATGATTAGAGTAATAATGCAAGTAAAGAGTATCCTCACCACAACAGCCCCTCCTACACCTATTAAACTGGCAATCTTTGCTTGTTTTTCAGGCATTTTCCGAATTGCCAAGGCTATTACACTTACGTTATCTCCCGAAAGAATTATATCCAACAATGTGATTTGAAGTACAGCTACTACTAGCTCCATATTTTTCCCTCCATTTTTTACTTAATTTTCTACAATCTCGTTTTCCTTTTTATGCTTACTGTGTTTTTGTTCCTCTTATAAAAACCTCCTTTACCTTAAAAAAGTTTAAGAACAAGAAATTATGCGAACAGTATATTAACTGAATTCAGAGTCTCACAAAACAATTTTTAACTTGTCAATAAAGCCGGGACATTTATCTTTAATAAAATTATCCGTGTTGACGACTTTATTCCTGTTTATCAGGAAGTTACTCCCTCTGATTATATATTTAATTTCAACAGTTTATCCTGCATTAAAAATCTAAGTTAGCAAACCATATTGCCTTAGTAGATCCACTCTGCAATTTTCAGCGCGTCGTCCGGATTCCCTGAGAATCTCTTTATGAAATTCCAAACTGTCTCTATCTGACGTAAATCCAATGCATAGGGCATCTGCTTCGCCAGTAGCATCTCACAAAGCGACGGGTTGCCCGAATCGCGACCAGACCACCTATGATACAGAAATCTCTGCTCATTGCCTTTAAATGATGTGATCACATCCATAGTATCTATCATTATTAATATTTATTACAACTCTATCAGCTGCAATACTTACTGCAGATTCAATGCCCATATCGAGTTATACTGCGAGATCATCTGTTATGATTAACAACATCATCACCTTCTCGCCGCTTCTTTTTTTCATATTTGAACCCTTTATTTTTTTCATCTTATATATATAACATATTAAAGGTTTTTAGGTAACATATCAATGAATAAAGCCATTATTTATGTATATTTATGAAACATTATTAATTTTTTTAAATCATTTTAGCTGTCCATATATGTTACATCGTTCCAAAATAAAACAATAAAAATGTGATATTATACAAACTTCCAAATTAGATAGTAATTCCTTTATGCGTTTCCACTGATACTTCAATTAATTCTTCGTTGAGTAAACAACAAAGAGTTAAAAACTCGACGAAGTCGAATAAGATTATACGGTAACAAACCAGAGGTGGTCGAGTATAGGATAGGCCGGTGTCTATAAAATATTTATGGCTAGAATGTCTAGTTACAACTGACAAAATCAAGGAATATACAAGTCTAAAAGCCTGGTACCTAGAAATAGGTATAGCACATACATGTGGTAAGTTCGAATGAGTAAAATTCGTAGCTATGAAAATCTATATGGTGTTACAGACACTATTAAGCTTACATGCCTAGCAAGAGAAATATCAAAAGAAGATGATAGCTTACTCTTGAATCCTTACGGCGGAAATTATAATAATGTAACACGGGAAGTTATTTAGATTATCAAATTACTATTTCAAAATTTGACGACATAGGGATAAAAATATTTGTTGATAAACACGATCCAAAAACAACTCATACATCAAAGGCCACTTCAATCATAATCTTCCTAAGCAATGCGGATGAAGCATATTCACTATTGGCTGATTTCATTCAATCAATAGAAAATATTAAAACACATACTTTTTATAAAAAAACATAATAATCTACTTATCTTCTGATGGTTACACTACTCATCAGAAGACAATAAAGTCTGACAACTTTATTAGCGTTAAAGGGCAAATGTAATAAAAAAAGAGAATTAAGGTTTACCTCAATCCTATCATTTACTATCATTCTTAAATTCATTAATCCTTATCATTCCACCATTCGTCAAGATTTATCAGAACCAGCGGGGTCTAATGGGAATTTGAAATGTTTATGGAAGCGCTACAATTGCTAGATACACTTAAAAAACTCTTGCTACGGTTTTTCTAATTTTTCATGGCATCCATTACCACATATCTATCCAAAGTATTTTCGAATTTGAAGAAACCCTTGCTAAAAGTCCGACCATATTCGCCTATAAACCAAGGTCTAAATCTATCGTTATTTTTAATCCTATTCAGGACGGTATCAACTTCTAAATCTAACATTTTATCAATCATTAATTCTATCTTTTGCCTATTTATAGACTCATGCTTTGCTTTGCAAATTCTATCTCAACCATTATTTATCTTGCCTCCGTTCAATCCTCACCTCTATCTCAGTATCCCTTTCGGGGGCGATTAAGGAATACATTTATTCGGACTTTTTATATGGTATTGTTGAAAGTAAAATCGGAAAAAAGCATGAAAAATAGGACTAAGGAAGTTCTATCCTTAATCCTATCATCATTCCATATTTAGACCTTGATATATCTGGCTTCGCCAGCGATATGCCTACCTGTTCAATTCTCGCTTAATCTTCTTAATTCTATCCACAGCCATTTGATTTTTCTTCCTTCTATCCACAGACTTCTGCACAGCTTTTTTCAAAATGGCAGGGGTCTTTTAGAAGTTGCAAGACTTTTTTAGTTAGCTACAATTGCTTAATTAGCTTCACTACAGTTTCAACGTGAGGCGTATTAGGGAACATATCCTTAACTTTAGTTTTAATAACTTTATATCCCTTTTCCGTAAGTACTCTAAGATCATTAACTAATGTCTTTGGATTGCAGGAAACGTATATTATCTCTGGTGCATTAAATTTAATTACATAATCTAACGCCTTAGGATGTACTCCAGTTCTTGGTGGATCTAATATTATTATATCCGGTTTAACTTTTACTGTTTTTATTATTTCTGCTACATCACCAGCTATAAATTCACAATTATTTAATCCATTTAATTTAGCATTTTCTCTTGCTGCTTCAACTGCTTCTTCAATAAGTTCTATTCCTATTACTTTCTTTGCATTTGGAGCTACTATTTGCCCTATTGTTCCTGTACCACAATAGAGATCGAATACAATTTTTTCTTCACTATCTCCCATAAACTCTTTAACAATAGAATATAAGCTTTCTGCACCCTTTGTATTGGTTTGAAAGAATGAAAATGGAGAAATATTAAATTGTAATCCTAGTAATGTTTCTCTAATATAATCTTTTCCAAATAACACATTTACCTTTTCTGGTATTACTGCATCTGATTTCGAATTATTTTCAGTATGGATTATAGATACTAAATTTCCTTTATAACTTTGTTCTCTTAGTAATTTAACATATTCGCTTAAATCAAAGTCTATCTGAGTAGTAGTAACTAAATTAACTAAAATCTCGCCAGTATTTTGAGCTTTTCTTATCACTAAATGTCTTAAATAGCCTTCAGCTTTCATTATTCTATAATAAGGCAAATCTTTCTCTCTAAAGTAATCAGCAGTCAATCTAATAATTTTTCTATAATCCTCATCAACAAGTTTACATTCATCTACAGTTAATATTCCAAAGGATTTTCCTCTCATATGCATACCTAATGAAAGTGGCTCTCCCTTGGCTTCATCACCAAATGTAAATTCCATCTTATTTCTATATTCCCATTGGTTAGGGCTTCCTTGAATGCCTAAATACTCTCCTGTGTCAACATTTGCTTCTCTAAATAATTCTTTAACTTCTTCGCTTAAAAATTCTAATTGCTTTTCATATGGTATACTTTGTGATGAACATCCTCCACAAACTCCAAAATGAGAACATGGAGTTTCAATCTCATAATCAGCTCGTTCATCTACACTTATTAATTTTAACTCCGCATAGTCTTCTTTCTTCCTTTTTACCCTACCTGTAACTGTTTGACCTGGAAAAGCATTCTTAACATATATAGTCTTATCTTCTGCATAACCTATTCCTGTCGATGGAAATTGTAACTTTTCTATTTTAACGCTTAAATCGCTTCCTTTTTTCATCATATACTCCTAAGTACTTATATTTTAAAATTTTATCTCTAATAAAAATTAAGAATATAAAAAGTAATTTTTATATTCTTTAAATTATAATAGTAAATTCAGTTTATAAATTAATTCATATTTAATATCTTTTTCCCAAAAGTATTTTCTAGTTTACTCTTTTCCATTATTGGGCCATAAATACAATTTATAATAAAATATATTATTCCTCCTGCTAAAATTACAGATCCATTATCCCTTACGAACATGTATCCGCATAATTTTAAAATTATATCACACAATAGTACTAATAAAGCTGAACCAGCAATCATTAATAACTGATCAAGTGCGTTAGCTAATATAATTCTAGAAGAAGATTGTTTATCTGATTCTTCATCGCTAGTTATTAAACTTTCAACCTCTTTATTAACATTGCTATCTGTTTCTTCTTCAGTATCCGAAATCTTTTTAATTTCGTTTTCTTCCACTTCATCGTTTATTTCATTTTCATTTAAGTTATCTTTTTCCAAGAAATTTTCCCCCTTGTAATCTACTTCATACTCATTTCACCATCAGCAAATTTGTACTTCTTTGTAGATAATTTATATATTATACACGTTTTGGTAGCTAAGATTTCTTCCTTTAAGCCATCAATTGTGTTATTAATCTGAACTTGGTTTTCACCACTTTTTAGTTTATCAATTATTTGTTTATTTATGTCTGAATAATCTCTACCTTCTTGGCCTGTAAATGCTTCTATGTACTTTTTAAAAGATGTCTTTCCTAAGTCAAAATTATTATTTTTTATTGCATTCTCACCATCAAAATTCAAACTCAACTTTAGACTTATATCACCAGTCTCTAAATTATCACCATATGTTTTCATTCCAAAATACATACTTTCAATTTTATTTACTTCTGGCTTTTGATTGTCAAAATATATGGAGTTATCATTTACAGATTCATCTTTTTCTTTTCTTGTTTTCTCATCTTTTGTATATTTTACCCCTAAATCCTTGGTTATATTCTCCATATCTGATAATTTATCTTTAAATAACTTTTGTGTTTGATCTAATGTATAATTTTTTGCCCATTTTCCCTCTAAACTATCATCATTAGAGTTTGTGCTACTTTCCGTTGTTGTGTCCGTTTTCTTTGTTGAACTATCTGTAGCATTTTTACACCCAGCTAACGATGCTGCAACTATTATGCTCATAAGTATACTTATAACCTTTTTAGACACTAAATTTTCCCCCTTATTTAAATTAGATGTTATTTTTATGTCTAACTAACATACGGCAAATGAATAATACAATTTTACCATCAGTGTATTACAACTATGTGTCAATATTATACCTTTTTTCTTACCTAAATAATATTATATTCTCTTTTCTAGACTGCTTTTACATTCATTTAATATAATTAGTTTTGATATACCACTGTTTATTATATATTTTTTTACTCTTTCATGCAATTATTATAACGTTAACAAGTATTAATGTAATATATTTGTAAGTTGTTCAAACTTCAATTTGTTCCTTTATTCGCTCAAACATGTTATCTCCTATTCCAGATACATTTTTTATTTCCTCAATTGATTTAAATCCACCGCTTTTTTCTCTATATTCAATTATGCCTTTTGCTTTTGAATCACCTATGCCATTTAATGTCTTTAATTGATCTAATGTTGCACTATTTAAATTAATTTTTTTATCTGAAATATCTTTATTACTAGAATTTGAATTTACAGTTTGGATTTCCTTGTTTTCATCATTTTTATTTGAAATATAAATCAATTCATGATCTTGCAACTTTTTTGCTCTATTTATATTACTTAAATCTGCATTTTCAGTAAGCCCACCTGATATTTCTATGAGATCCTTTACTATTGAATTTTCACTCATTGTATAAACATCTGGCTTTTTTACTTCTCCTTTTATTTCTACAACTATATTCTTATTTTTTGCTGCAACTATTTGTTTCTTGCTATCATTATTATTTGACTTATTATTATTTTTAACACTAACTGATTCATCATTTGATGTATCAGCCTCAATACTATCATCTACAAAGATACTTTCAGTATCATTTTTCTTCAGCTCTTTAAACCCAGATTTCACATATAATCCTATAAGTACAATTACCACAATAAATAGCATACTCAATATACCAATTTTTTTCTTATCTTTTAAGAACTCTTGTACCACTTCCTTTTCTCCTTTACAATTTCTCCTTAGATATTATTTCCACTTTTTTATTATTTAGACTCTTATTGGAATCTATTTGAACTTTGTATAGCGCAAATTCTTTTTTTTTGATAAAATGTATTTTGAGTACCATTAAAAATATTCAATATAAGTATGGAGAATTTTATGAAAAGAATTTTTAAAACATTTAATATATTATTCTTGTTTTTATTTTGCTTTACCTATACTAGTGTACAAGCAGAAACACAGCCTCCACAGATTAACGCTGAGGGTTGTGCTTTAATTGATGCATCCACTGGACAAGTGTTATATGGGAAAAATGAAGAGAAAGTTTTAGAACCTGCTTCAACTACTAAAGTTATGACTGCAATTATAACTTTAGAAAAGTGCAAACTAGATGATGAAGTAACAGTTCAAGAAGATTTCACCAAAATAGATGGAACTGCTGTTGGTTTATTAAAAGGTGATGTAGTAACTGTTCGCGATTTGCTTTTAGGGCTTCTTTTGGAATCAGGAAACGATTGTGCAAATGCTTTAGCTGATCACATATCAGGAAGTACAGAAGCATTTTCTAAACTTATGAACGAAAAAGCAAAAGAACTGGGAGCTTTACACACAAACTTTAAAAATCCAAGTGGATTGCCAGATCCTGAACATACAACTACTGCACACGATTTAGCGTTATTTTTAAGAGAAGCTATCAACAATAAAGATTACGTTCAACTATCTACTACCCCAAATTACACAATAACACTTAAAAATAATCCTTCAAAGACTATTGTACTTAACAATAAAAATTATATGATAAATAAGAATTCTAGATATTATTACCCTTTTGCTCTTTGCGGTAAAAATGGCTATACAACAAAATCAAATCATACTTACGTAGCTGCTGCTGAAAAGAACGGACATGTTCTTGTAGCTTCATTTTTAAATGCGCTTGATAAAGATCAAAACTTTCATGATATGCAAGCAGTCTTAAATTACGGCTTTGATAATTATTCTTTAGTTCACCTTTACAAAAAAGGCGATGAAGTTTCACAGTACAAAATAACTAACAATCTTACAATACCTGTTATGGCCTCAAAAGATATTGATTATGATGTTCCTAAGGGTCA
Organism: Clostridium sp. YIM B02500; assembly: GCF_022324665.1. NCBI lineage: Bacteria > Bacillati > Bacillota > Clostridia > Eubacteriales > Clostridiaceae > Clostridium > Clostridium sp. YIM B02500. The sequence goes on from NZ_JAKGTE010000007.1 coordinate 36,848, forward strand.
GGAAGATTCAGTATCTTCTGAAATAAAAATACAGGATCAGGATTTAAGCAAACAATCATTTAATGAAGGTGATAATATACTAAAAGGTACTGTTTATGTTAATGACAAAGAATATACAACTATGGATTTAGCTGCAGGAACATCTAGAAAGTATGAATTTCCTCTTTCTATTAATTCATTATCAAACAATGCAAATTCAGAACTCTATATAGGATCTGTCGCCATTGTTTTAGCAGGAGTATTTGGATTAAGGAAGCTTATAAACATAAAATTAAAGAAATAAAAATAAAGGAAGTCATCTGTTACTTCCTTTATTTTTATTTAAATATATATTAATTATAAAAATTTACTTTGCATTTAAATATCCACAAGCTTTCAAATATTCAGCCGAAAGAACTCCACCACCTGCTGCGCCTCTTAATGTATTATGAGAAAGGCACACAAATTTGTAATCAAATATCTTATCTTCTCTTAATCTTCCCATGGATATTCCCATTCCATTTTCATAATCTCTATCTAAATTAGTTTGAGGTCTATTATTTTCTGTGAAGTATTTCAAAAATTTCTTTGGAGCACTTGGAAGCCCTAGAACCATTTCTGGAACTTTGAAGTTTTCCCATCTACTAATTATCTCTTCCTTCGAAGGTTTGTTCTTAAAACTAACATAAACTGCTGCCAAATGTCCATTTGCTACAGGTACTCTTATACATTGAGTTGTAATAATCGGACTATTAGCATTTATAATTTTACCTGATTCTATTTGTCCCCATATTTTTAGTGGTTCATTCTCACTTTTCTCTTCTTCACCATCAATAAATGGTATCACGTTATCAATAATTTCAGGACATTCATTAAAAGTTTTACCTGCTCCAGAAATGGCTTGATAAGTACATGCCAGAATATTTTGAGGCTTGTATTCCATAAGGGCATTTATTGGGGGAACATAACTTTGAATTGAGCAATTAGGCTTTACTGCTATAAATCCTCTTTTAGTTCCTAAACGTTTCTTTTGGCTTTCAATAATCTGTGCATGTACTCCATTTATCTCTGGAATTAACATCGGTACATCATCCACGTTTCTATTGGCTGAATTATTTGAAATAACTGGTGTTTCATGTTTCGCATAATCTTCTTCAAGTAACTTAGTTTGTTCCTTATTTAGAGAAATTGCACAAAATACAAAATCCACCATACCAGAGATTTCTTCAACTTTAAATGCATCCTTAACTACCATATCCTTATATTTTTCAGGTAATGGTGCTGTCATCTTCCATCTATTAGCTATTGCCTCTTTATAAGTTACCCCTGCTGAATTTTTACTTGCCGCTAGCACTGTAACTTCAAACCAAGGATGGTTCTCCAATAAACATAAAAACCTTTGTCCAACCATTCCTGTGGCACCTATTATACCAACCTTCAACTTATCACCCATTAAAACCACCTCTTAAAATCAATTTTGCTTATCTATTATAAGTATGATATCATTTATGCATATATTAGTAAAATTGATAATTTCTATTAACATAATCAATTATTTTGATGGAGATGATTATATGGACTTTAAACAACTTAATGCTTTCTTAACGATAAGCAAACTTCAAAGTTTTACTAAAGCAGCTGATAGCCTTGGCTATGCTCAATCTAGTATAACAACTCAAATTAAACTTTTGGAAAGTGAGCTTGGTGTAAAACTTTTTGAAAGAATAGGTAAAAACATAACTTTAACACATGAAGGAAAGAAACTTTTGCCATATGCAAAACAAATATTAAAGCTATCGAGTGATGTAAAAAATGCTGTACTTAACACTGACGTTCCAAGTGGTACATTAACAATTGGTGCTGCTGAATCTTTATGTGTATTAAGACTTCCTGAGATCCTTAAAGAATACAAAAAGCTATATCCTGAAGTAGAAATATCCTTAAAATTTGGAAACTGTTCCGAATTTAAATATTTCTTAAATGATAATATTATTGATGTAGCATTTTCATTAGGTGTAAAAATCAATTCAGAAGAATTTATATCAGAAATCGAAATTCCAGAGCCAATGTTGCTTTTAGCCTATCCTGGCCATCCCCTTATAAATAAAAAAGAAGTATTTCCAAAAGACATAGAGTCAGAACCACTTATATTAACAGAAATGGGATGTAGCTACAGAGCCACTTTGGAAAATATATTAAACAGTTGCAATATAAAGCCAAATGTAGCCATAGAAACAGGAAGTGTTCAAGCCATTAAACAATTTACAATGAGTGGTCTTGGAATAACCTTACTTCCAAAGGTTGCTGTTGATGATGAAATAAATAGTGGTAAACTTGTTCCTCTAAATTGGGAAGGTCCTGACTTTGGAATAATATCTCAAGTACTTTATCACAAAAACAAATGGATCTCTCCTGCTCTAAAAGAATTCTTAAATTTATCAAGAAGTTTTATGGAATCATACTTACAATAGAATAATTCAAAAGCTCAAGCAACTTATTAAATTAGATGCTTGAGCTTTTTACATTGTTACTTATCATATTAAATTTATTTCAATTCACTAATTAATTCTTTCATATCATCTGGAAGCTCTGCTCTTAATGAAAGTATTTCACCACTCCTTGGAGATTTAAAATCTAATCCAAATGCATGAAGAGCCTGCCTTTTTATTAAATCTTCTTCATCCCCATCTCCATATAAGGTATCACCGTAAATAGGATGGCCCAGGTGACTCAAATGAACTCTAATTTGATGGGTTCTTCCAGTCTCAAGTTTGCATTCTACTAAACTTGATTCATTGTATTCTTCAACAACTTTATAGTGAGTTATGCTCCTTTGGCCTCTCTCATCAATAACTCTCCTAATGCCATTTTCAATTCCTTCAGGTTTATATATTGGTAGATCAATCGTGCCTTGTTTTTCTTTTATAATTCCATGAACTAATGCCAAATATTTTTTTTCTACCTTATTTTCACTCATTTCTTTAGATAGCATTCCATGAGAAAACTGATTTTTAGCAATTATAATAAGACCTGATGTATTCATATCTAATCTAGAAACTAATCTAACTATACAATTTTGACTGCTCTCCATAAAATAATTGATTACTCCATTTGCAAGAGTCCCACTTTGATAACTTTTAGTTGGATGCACCACCATAAAAGGTTTCTTGTTAACTACTAAAATATCTTCATCTTCATAAACTATATCTATATCCATTTTTTCTGGAGCTATATCCTGACTTTCATCTTTAGCCAAATCAATCTTTATAATTTCTCCCTCATTCAGAACTCTATTCATTTTTACAACTTCATCATTAACAAATATTCTTTTACCAAGAGATGCACTTCTAATTAATCTTGTTGATAAGCCAAGTTCCACTTTCAAATATTCTCTTATTTTAGTGCCCTTCTCTATGTTAACAACCTGTTTTTCTAAAATACTCATATAATTTATCTTCTCCTCATATAGTATAATTTAGGAATATGTCAAATTGATAATGCACAATAACGATAATACTCCTTCTAATATCTTTGTATTTCTACTAACCATACATATCCATTAAGTTTATGTGCATTACTCTACTAGAAATAAGCAACATATTATGTGGAGTGTTTCATTGAGCCACCACAGAACTCTAAATTCACTTTACTTACCAAAGCTTTCAAAATCCTTACCTAAGATTATAATCACATCGTAATCTTTATATTCTTTCTTGTTATCTTTTTCATCATTTTCTTTTATATTTAAATCCTGTTTAATAGTCTTTAATTTATCAGCATCATTAGTAAGTATTTCACTTTTATCACTAAGTTCAGTATTGCCAGTATCAATCTTTGTATACCCAGCATCATTTAATTCCTTTGCTACTTTTGCCGCTAATCCATTAATCTTCGTAGCATTTAACACTTTAATTCTTATATCATCTTTTGCTGCTCCTTCTGTTGATTTATTAGATGCAGAAGATGAAGTAAGTGATGATAATATGTCTTTATTTTCATTTTTATCAACTATTAAAAATGACTCTCCATTTATAGTTTTCGGAGTTCCACTTACAGTTGCCATTGTTACATTTTCCTTTTTTATACCAATAAATTTAAACCCATATCCTAAAATATCAGTTGGTGACAGATTGGTTTCTACATTATCTCCTAATGCTGTCATTATTTTAGGTGCTTTGAATATTATAAAAGGACTTGTACACTTTTCAATAACCTTCGAAATAAATTTTTGTTGATTTTCTATTCTATCTAAATCTCCATTAGCAAGTCCACTTCCGTCATTATTTTTTCTCCACCTAAAAAATTCTTCAGCTTTCTTACCATCTAGAGTTACAGTTTCACCAGCTTTAAAATTTATATGAAGATTCTGACCTTCATCATCATAAATCATATTTCTATCGATCTTCATTTCAATTCCTCCGATAGCATCAATGATTTCACGAAAAGCATTGTAATCAACTTTAACTATATAATTTATATTTATATTCAGTAGATTTTCAACTTCTGATTTTATCTTCGGATATCCACCAATTGCATAAGCTGAATTTATTTTAACATTTCTATCATTTATACTTATTAGTGTATCTCTTGGAACAGACACAATACGAATACTTTTGGTTTGAGGATTATAATTAGCTACAATTATTGTATCTGTTCTCTTTATTGATTGATTATTTACCTGCTTTGGATCTCCTATATCCATACCAAGTAACAAGATATTTACTGGTTGATTAAATGATACACTTGCACCACTTGGCATTGACTTGCTCTCAACCTTCATTAAAGCATAAACTCCAGATACCATTGATACTATAACAAAAGTTATTATAAGAGATATAATACCTAAAACTAACTTTTCAAATACTGTTGTAGAATCATTACTTTTTTTAAAAATTTTTGAGAATGCTGTATCTCTCTTTTTATTAGTTTTCCTTCCCATGCACCCACCTCTTATAAATTTTCTTTACTTAATATAATATACATTAAGTAACCTCTCTAATCTCATTAAATAAGTCGAAATTTCTATTTATATCAATACTTATAATTTAAATTCAGGATTAAATAGAAAATAATTTCGTGCCTTTATAGTATTTTCATCAATTAATAAGTTTCTAGCCAATAATATTTTTATGCTACTAGTCAAACCAAAATATACTCCTTTATCCAAGTTATCAAATGTAGCTCTTCTTATCTCATCAACTCCATCAAAATTTCTTCCAGGTTCTATCATATCTGCTATATAAATAATCTTTGTTAAAGTGAACATATCCTCTTTACCTGTAGTATGCCATCTTATGGCATCCAGTATTTCATCGTCATCAATTCCAAGTTTATCTTTTGCCTCTATTGGTGCAACAATACTGTGCCATAAATTCATATTCTTTTCTTCTATCTCAGAGATAATAACATTATTTTCTTTCATCATTTCTCTCATTTTATCTATAGATAAATTTTTAGCAACATCATGAGCAAGACCTGCAATTTCAGCCTTCTTTTCTGAAACTCCATTTAGTTTTGCTAACCTCTTTGCTGTGTCTGCAACCCCTAAAGTATGCATATAACGTTTTTCTAACAAATTAGATTTAAGATACAAATTCATTTCTTCTATGGATAACAAGATAACTTCCTCCTAAAATTAAATATATTTCTAAATGAATCAACTTATATTTCTATAAATCACCAGAGCATTAGCTTTATGAAATTCTATCTATATAGCCTATTTTTATAGATAATATCCGAAACTCTCTCTGGAACAAAAAAATCTATTCTCTTATTTTCATGTACTCTATTTCTTATATCAGTTGATGATATTTCAAGTTCTTTCAAATCTAAAACAATTATTTTTCCATTATACTTTTCTTCTATCATATGTTTTCTATTTATCATATCACTTTTGTTTATTCCTCCTCTTGAGAACACCACAAGAGTTGCTAGTGAAAAGATTTTTTTTACTTCTTTCCACTTTTCCATGCTAAACAAACAATCTGCTCCGGTTATAAAAAACAATTCATTATCTTTATCTCTATCACTAATCTTATTTTTGAAATACTCTAATGTTTCATGAGTAAAACTAAGTCCGCCCTTCTCTATTTCATAATCTGATACAGAAAACTCGCTAAAGTGCTCTATTGCTGCTTTAACCATACTATACCTTAATCCAGGATCTGTAATTATATTATTGGCCTTAAGCGGCTGTATTCCTGCCGGCATAAAGATCACTTCATCTAAGCTTAATTTTTCTTTAGCTTCATAGGCTATATATAAATGCGCATTATGAATAGGGTCAAAAGTACCACCTATTATACCAAAGCGTTTCATAAGATTTCCTCCAAAAGTAATATACTTATTATAATCATATTAAAAATTCCTTTTTTATTATATCATGAAGTAAACTTAAATATTATTTTTAATATCTTAATTTTTATAAAAAAAGAAGCTTCTATAAAAGCAGCTTCTCTATTAATTATTTCCTATATATAATTATTTATTAGGTAATTCAATTTTTCTCTTTTTCAAATTGCTAGATTGTTTATATAAAACTATCTTATTACCTATTGCTTGAATTCCTTCACATTTTACAGCTTTACATATCATATCAGAAGTTTCTCTTGTTTCTAAACCACTGTTCTCTAAAACTTTTATTTTAATTAATTCTCGAGCTTCTAATGCTTGTGAAACTTGTATTAAAAAGTTTTCCTCAACACCATTTTTACCTATTTGAAATATTGGTGAAATATCATTAGCTAATCCTCTTAAATAAGCTCTTTGTTTTCCTGTTAACATATTATTTATTCCTCCTAAAATTTTTCAACATATTTGTTGTATTAATTATCCCTGGGGGTTATTTTTCAACTTATAACCTAAATTTCACTGCACTCAATTATAAGCAGAACATTTTTATATAGCAATATAATATTAAATTTGAATTAATTAAAGTATATATTCAAATTCAAAATCATTTAATCTAACCATATCACCGTCTTTTACTCCCATTTCTCTAAGTTCATCAAAAATACCTTTATTTCTAAGAACCTTATGGAAGTATCTTAAAGAATCTGCATCATTTACATTTACTGCACTTAGTAATCTATCTACAAATGTACCTTCAACTATATAAACATCATATCCCTCTTCTTTATTATGTTCAACAGTAATATCATAAGTAAATCTCTTTTCTTCTGGTATGTACATTTCATCTTCTGAGATTTCTAATTCTTTAACTGGAATATCCTTAAGTATTCTTGCCGCTTCTTTCATTACAGCATCAACACCTTCATTAGTAGCTGCTGACATCTTAAATACTTTATCAAATCCCATTTCTTGAACTTTCTTTTTAAAATCTTCAAATATTCCTTCATCATAAAGCATATCAGATTTATTAGCCACAACAATTTGAGGTCTATCCCAAAGTTTTACAGAATACTTCTTTAATTCCTCATTGATTTTAATGAAATCTTCAAAAGGATCTCTTCCTTCAACACCAGATATATCAACTATATGAATTAAAAGTCTAGTTCTCTCGATATGTCTTAAAAATTGTATTCCAAGTCCAACACCTTCTGCTGCTCCTTCAATTATTCCTGGAATATCAGCCATTACAAAAGGATCAATTCCATCAACAGCAACAACACCTAGATTAGGTTTTAATGTAGTAAAATGATAATTTGCAATCTTCGGTTTTGCTTTTGTTGTCATTGATAACAATGTTGATTTACCTACATTAGGGAATCCTAATAACCCAACATCAGCAAGTAACTTTAATTCTAAAACTATATTTAACTCGTCTCCTGGCATCCCTGGTTCTGCATAATGAGGTGCTTGCTTAGTAGCAGTAGCAAATTTAACATTTCCCTTTCCACCTTTTCCACCTCTTAATAATACTAATTCTTGCCCCTTATGAGAAAGATCTGCAATTATCTTATTAGTTTCTGCTTCTCTTATAATGGTTCCCATAGGTACCTTTATATATAAACTTTCACCATCTTTACCATAGCATTTTGAACCGCCGCCATTTTCACCAGATTCTGCAATAAACTTTTTCTTGTATTTAAAGTCTAATAACGTTGTTATTCCAGTTTCAACTTGAAAAATGATGCTACCACCTTTTCCTCCATCTCCACCATCTGGTCCACCTAGAGGTACATACTTTTCTCTTCTAAATGAAATAGCACCATTACCACCGTTACCAGATTTAACGAAAACCTTCGCCGTATCTATAAACATAAAAATCACCTTTCCTTGTTTGTTTTACTTTATCATCTTAATATAAAATTTTTTAGTTCTATTATTACTTATTCTTTCCTAAAAAATATCGCTTTATTATATAATATTGGATTTAATGTCTAATCTCAATATATATTATCATAAAAATATTAAGGCATATCAAAGAAAATAACATCTAAAATGCTAGTCTATTTCTCTGATATCTGTCACTCTAGACATCGGCACCTTCTTAACTCATTATTTTCTTTCATATGCCTTAAAAAAGCACTCTTAAACTAAGAGTGCTTTATTTCTAAAATAATTATTCAGCTATTGCTTCAACGTCTACTGGGTAAACACTTGCTCTTTTCTTATCTCTACCAAGTCTTTCGAATTTAACAACTCCATCAACTTTAGCAAATAAAGTATCGTCCTTACCTTTTCCAACATTTTCACCTGGGTGAATTTTAGTTCCTCTTTGTCTTACAAGAATGTTTCCAGCAAGAACAAATTGTCCGTCAGCAGATTTAACTCCTAATCTTTTTGATTCAGAGTCTCTACCATTCTTAGAACTACCAACCCCTTTTTTATGAGCGAATAATTGAAGGTTCATAATTAGCATGTGACTACACCTCCTCTTTTATTAAAGTTATATATTCTCTACGTTTCTTTTTCCCTACTAATTGATCAAATCCTAAAATTACACTTTCCAAGCTTTTTTCAAAAGTTTTTAATAAAACTTGAGCTTGATTTAGTTCTTCTAGATTAAAATCTTGAAGGTCTAATTTCAAGTATCCATCTTGTATTTCGTATGTTGAATTAAGTTCTAAAACTTCATCCAAACCAATAATTACACTTTGAGATAAAACTGAAACTGAATTACATATCATATCAAATGCTTCACCTACTAAAGCAGGCTCATTTGAAAAATCTCTGTCATTACCTATAGCGTGACCATTTATTACGAATCCAACAATATCATTATTATGTTGTTTGATTTTTACTTTAACCATAATTTTATTATGCTTCGATCTTTTCGATTACTAGCTTAGTGTAAGGTTGTCTGTGTCCATTCTTTCTTCTATAGTCCTTTTTAGACTTATACTTGAAAACTACAACTTTCTTTGCCTTACCTTGTGCTGCAACCTTAGCTACAACTTTAGCTCCTTCAACTACTGGCGCACCAACTTTGATACCTTCCTCAGTTCCTACAGCTAAAACTTCGTTTAATTCAACTGTTGAGTCAACATCAGCGTTAAGTTTTTCAACGTATATTACGTCTCCTTCTTGAACTCTGTATTGTTTTCCTCCTGTTGCTAATACTGCGTACATTAAAACACCTCCTCATAACGGTCTCGCCACTTTTGGTACAAAGATTCAACTTTGTTTTACATAAAACCTTACGTGCGCGGTCTACAAAAGCCAGTTTATCATATTTCTATTACTTTGTAAAGCATAATCTATAATTTATCCATATAAACATAATTTAGCATGATTGTTAACTGATTTAATACTTTTCTATAACTGTAACTTTATAATCTTTTAAATTATCTTTTTGCCCCTGAAATATCAGTGGTTCAATTTTATATCCTTCTATATTATCTACATAATTTAGATATATCTCTTTATCTAATCCATCTATTTCTTTCATAAACTCAAAAATATTTTCTCTTATTCTATCTTTATAAACGCTATCCATTTGTATATGAAAACAATTTATAGAACTTTCTTCCTGCATCCTTACTATATCATTTTTTATTAGCCCTTCAATATAAGATAACTTTAGGATTATTCCTCTTCCTTTACATAGGCTGCATTCTTCTTCCATATATTCATATATACTTTTTCCTTGCCTCTTTCTAGCTATTTGAACTAAATCCAGCTGGGTAAATGGGAATATCTTTACATTACCTTTATCTAACCTAAGACTTTCCTTAAGTGCATCCATTACAATATCTCTTTGACTTTTATCTCTCATATCAATAAAATCTATTACTATAATTCCACTTAAGTTTCTAAGCCTAATCTGTTTTCCTATTTCTCTAGCCGCTTCTAAATTAGTTTCCAAAATTGTTTTATTGAAACTTTTCTCCTTTATGTTTTTTCCACTATTAACATCAATAACATACATTGCTTCAGTTCTATCAATTACTATGTATCCGCCACATTGTAGGTTAACTTTATTATGCCTCAACCTTAATAGTTCTTTCTCAATTCCATAAAAATCAAAAAGTTTTCTATATCCTTCATACTTCTCTATTTTTAAATTTTCCTGTCCTTTGGCAAAGCTTGATATCTTATCAAAATCAATGCTATTATCAACATAAATTTTTATAATTTCTTCTCCAGAAAAATTCATCAAAAGCTTAGTTAATGTTAAATCTTCACCATAAATCTTTCTTACTCCTAATGAATGTTTCATTTTTTTATCTATATTTTGAAATTCATCATAAAGCTTAGAAATCTCATTTTTAAGAATATTTACATCTACATTTGCACCTTCTGTCCTTACTGTTATGCAAACATCTTTTAACGGTTCAATATTCCTCAATAGTTCTATTTTCTTTTCTTTATCTTCTATTCTCTTAGAAAATTCTATTCCTTGTTCATAACAATTTAAGACAATATATTTCCCGGGAATTGACACCTTTGCAGTTAATTTGGCGCCTTTATCATTAAGAGGCTCTTTTAAAACTTCTACTAGTATATCGTCTCCCTTTTTTATTCCTTTTGCCTTTAATTCATCACTATAATATAGGTAACCTTCTTTATCTAAACCCAAATCAACAAACACTGAGTTTATAGCCGGAATTATGTTTTTAATCTTCCCCTTATAAATTTCTCCTATTATGGGTTCATTCTTACTTTCTTCAACGATACTTTCTATCAATTCATTATTAGATTTAATAGCTACCCTTAAAATTCTTTCTCTTCTCTCAACAAAAATCTCTTTCATTCTATAACACATCCTAGTCAATGCACAATGCACAGTTCACAATGCACAATTAGTGAGCAATTTCCTTTGAAAATCTAATTATCATATAATTTGATACCTTAGTATTTTGCATTTATTATAATTTTTAAAATCTCTTAAGAGATTTATTCCTTAATTGTGTATTGCGCATTGTAAATTGTGAATTATATATTTATACACATTTATATAATGGTACAAGTTTATTATTCTTGTAAAAATACATTTCTTCTCTTTTGGTATTAACAAACGAATCTAAAATCGCATTTGAAGTTTTTTCTTGGATATAACTAACAAGTAAATCTGCGCTTAAATGTTCCCTACTTCCTGTACTTATAACTGAATTAAGAATTAAGAACTCATCTTTAACCCAGAAACTAAACTCCTTAACAAAAGCCCTTATATTGACTTCTCTTTCACCTTTTTTGCTTTTCTTGACTGTATTCCACTCATTAGTTTCTAAAAGTTTACCAACTTCCTCTTCTAAATTTGAGACATCAGAATACTTAATTTTTATAGTATATCTTGCTGCATCAATTAAAGCCATAGCTTGAGGAACTTTCTTCTCTCCTTCTTTATAAGGAATTGCAAGTGCACTTATATATTTTATTCCACTTGGCGCGGTCTCATTTAATTTATCCACAATTTCATTTTCATCCATCTCAGTTGTTAACACCATATCCATATATTCACCACTTGAATAGACTCCTACCGATAAAGGTTGTGCTATTGATGTATTCATATGGGGGTTAAATCCTTGAGAGTATTCTATAGGTAGCCCCGCTCTTCTAATATTTTTTTGAATAGTTTTAAGCACATCTAAATGAGATATGAACTTAATATTTTCCTCTTTAGTAAATTTAGTTAAGTATCGCACCTTCAAAACACTCCCCATCTTTAAAGTTCACATTAATTCCACATCCTGTACATCCTTCTCTACAGTTTTGTGTTAACTCTGCTCTTTTAGCTTTTTCATTTTCTATTTCTAAATATTTTCTATTTACTCCAATATCAATGAAATCCCATGGTAATACTTCATCATAACTTCTTTCTCTATATGCGTAGAAATCTACAGTTAAATTACACTCTTCCATTGCTTCCATCCATACATCAAATTTAAAGTGTTGATCCCATCCATCAAATCTAGCACCTTTTTCAAAGGCTTTTATTAAAACCTCACATAATCTTCTATCACCTCTTGCAAAAACAGACTCCATTACAGACGTTTTTTGTTCATGATAATTGTAGACTATACATTTTGATTGAATTGAAGATTTAACAGCTTTGATCTTTTCAGTAACATCTTCAAACTTTGCCATAGGTGCCCATTGGAATGGAGTAAATGGTTTCGGTATAAGTATTGATGTACTTACTGTAAGCCTTAAACCTTTATTATTATTTATCTTATTTGGCACTTGTTTATATCTATATACTATTTTTTCTGCTAATTCTCCAATTCCCATGCAATCTTCAAGCTCTTCATATGGAAGTCCAATCATGAAATAAAGCTTTAAAGTTTTCCACCCAGCTGCAAATGCACTTGTAGCTGCATCTAAAATTTTATCTTCAGTAAGACCCTTGTTAATTATGTCCCTCATTCTTTGAGAACCTGCTTCTGGTGCAAAAGTTAATCCTGTCTTTCTTACCTTCTGAATATCCTTAAGCAAATCTACAGAAAAAGCATCAACTCTTATAGACGGAAGTGCTATACCAACTCTGTCGTCTTCATGCTCATTAACTAAATCTGTAATTAATCCTTTTATATCAGAATAATCGCAAGTACTTAATGATGAAAGAGAAATTTCTTCATATCCTGTACTTTTGACTAATTTTCTTGCTAAATCCTTTAAATCTTCCCTTGTCTTTTCTCTAACTGGTCTATAGAGCATACCTGCCTGACAGAATCTGCACCCATTTGTACATCCTCTGAATAACTCTAGAACTATTCTATCGTGAACAATTTCTGAATAGGGAACTATTATATCTGTAGGAAAATCTACCTTAGTATAATTATTTATAATTCTCTTTGTAATAGTTTTTGGTACGTCATCATACTTAGGTCTAAATTCTTTAATTGTATTGTCTTCATTGTAAATAACATCATATAAGGAAGGCACATAAATTCCTTGTATTTTAGATATTTCTCTTAGGAATTCTTTCTTCTTTCCTTTTCCTTTATACTTCTTATAAACATCTAAAACATCATTCATCATTTCTTCGCCTTCACCAATTTCAAAGAAATCAATGATATCATATAAAGGTTCTGGATTATATGCGCAAGGTCCACCAGCCATAACTATTGTCTCATCTTCTCCTCTTTCTGATGCTCTTATAGTAATACCAGACATATCAAGCATATTTAAAATATTTGTATAACTCATCTCATATTGAAGTGTGAATCCTAAAATATCAAACTCCTTTAGAGAATCTTTTGTCTCTAATGTAAATAACGGAATATTATTTTTTCTAAGCTGTTCTTCCATATCAGGCCATGGTGCAAATGATCTTTCACAATATGTATCACTTCTTTGATTTATAGTATGATAAAGTATTCTGCTTCCTAAATGTGACATTCCTACTTCATAAACATCAGGAAAGCAAAATGCAAATCTTATGTCAACTTCCTTTAGATCTTTAACAATCTCATTTAATTCTCCACCAGTGTATCTACTTGGTTTTTCAACTTTAAATAAGATATCATCTGAAATTTTATTCATTAATAAATTTCCTCCTTAAAACACACCATCATATGTGCAATTCTCCATAAATGCTTGCCTTTAAATTTTTGTCAAATTTAAAGAATTTAAAACCTTTAGTATTTCAAATACTAAATGAACCCACTTTTTGCTTATGCATAAATAAAAGAAGTATAAACTCTAATTGCTATACTTCTTATTTGCTATCCCTATTCTAACATAATTAATTCTGAATGGGAATATTCTTATTGTTTCCAATACTATATACAATTTATTTTATTCTACATTTCCTTCAAAGCCTTTGAATTTTTATCATTGTATTTCTTACTATATCTCCAATCAATTATCCATAATATAAATGATAATCCGGCATTTATACCAAATACAAATCCAAACACTCCATAAAGGCGAAGCTTATTGAAAAAGTCTCCTGCAAAGGAATTGAACATTACATCAATTTCCTTTGGATTGAGCAGCTCAATTTGCTTATTGCTGATATTCTTTAGATTTATTTCCCTTAATATTGGCACAATATAATCACCAACTGAATTTAAACCTGTTTCAATAGTTTTACTTATAAGATAATCCTTAGATCTATCTGATATAAAGTAAAAGTTGCTATTAATTGCATTTTGAACTATAGCATCAATTACAATCATAATTTTTTGGTTAAATTCTGCATTAGCGAAAATATATTTAATAACCCTATCAAGATCATTGCTTAGAGTACTTGCATCAATAATTTGTTCTATCTTTAATTCCGATAATGTATTTTCATAGAAATTTTCCATAAACATAGATATCGATTTTTTTGATTCTTCACTCTCAACAATTATGCTTAAAATATTATTTATACAATTTTCAATTTCATAGCTATCAATTCCTTTTAATAATACAGAATTAAATTCAATGTTAAATAAATTTTTCACCATATTTTCATTAAATAACTTTTCTATTGTTATAGATAATTTATCTTTATTAATATTTATGCTTCTATATATATCTTCTTTTATGATATTGACTTCATCAAAAAACTTCTTATAAATCGAATCCAAAGTGCTTAATTCAAATAATTCAAGATATTCTGAAATTGAAGCCACAGCTAATGAATCTAAAATCAGATCACTTGCGCTATAGATATAACTCTTTAAATTAGCATTCCCACCAAATTGCTCAAATAAATCATCTATTATTATTTGAGTGTTAAATTCTTCACCCTTTATATTTAATTCACTCACTCTAATAGGGTATATATTTTCATTTAATACAGCTTTCGTAGTATTAATAAGTTTATCGTTCTCTTCTCTTAGCATTAAAGGAAGTTTTTTATTTAGTATAATATCAACAACTCTATATGCTATGTCATCTCCACCAAAAGTTGCATAGGCTATCTTCTCAAAGAAATTAAGTTCACTCTTAATAGTTTCTTGTACATTTTCAGTTATAATATTCTGATTGTTTTTTAAATAGGATATTAACTTATTTGAAAAATAATATGTTATATGATTCAGGTTATTATCAATCATGTTCTTGACCTTACCATTAAACATTGATCCTATATCATTATTTTCATTTAAGCCATTACATAAATATTTACTTGTCATATTTTCTAAGTATATTTTAAAGTCATTAGAAAAATATTCATATACATATTTCCCTATATTAATTTTTGCTTTTTCTATGGAATCTTTACCTATACCCTCTTTACACGATTGTTTTATAGCTGCAGAATAATCATTTTTGTATTCTTTTGTAATTAACTCTAAAAAATCTACCTTTTCAATAGTACTAAGATTATCTTGTATAAACTTAGTACCTTCCTCTTGAATATAATTTTGGATTTTAATAAGTATATCTTCTGAAATAACATCACCAATTTTGTAATTTGAAGATATTTTATTTTCTATAAACTTCGTTAAAGAACTTTTACTATTACTAATACTACTTATTATTTTAAGTATTCCATTCTGAATGTAACTTTCCTTAATAAAATTATTAAATTTGCTTTCTTTTAATCTGTTAGTAATTCCTTCGGATAAATCCGAACTACTATTACAATACTTTAAAATTATTTTATAAATATATTTTACAAAATCATTCTTTTTACTTCTAGAAAAGTTAACTAAAATTTGATAATTATTATTTTTAACTAAGGTAGTTAGTACTGAAGACATATTATCTTTATGAGAATTGAAACTTTTATTAATTTCCTCTTTGTTTAATAATTCTTCATCAATTAGTTTCGCCATTCCAATTGCGAACTCATTTTTATGTGCCGGTATATATCCTAATGCAAACTTCTTAAAAAATGGTATTTTAGATATAATTTTATTTTCTTTGTATGGATGGAAAATCATCCACAAGGCTACAACATTTGTTATGTATCCTATAAATGCCATAACTCCAAGTGACAACAATCCATTAAACATATTACTTGGAAATCTGTAAAGTCCAATAGAATTTGGAAATATTAATTGATATATTATCCCAACTACAGTACCTAAAACAGCACCAAAAACAGAAAGTGGTTTAAGTTGACTTCCCATAAAATCTTGAACTATATCGCATATTTCATCCTCGTCATATTTACTTAAACTGTTTTTTGCGATTTTTTTAATATTTCCATTTAATAGACTTGGAAGCTTAGATATTAACTCTGGGTAACCTTTATTTATAAGAATATTTGATAATTGATCCTTATTAAATCCTTTATTAACTAATTCCTTAATCTGATAATTCTTATATTTATCCACAGTTTCTCTATAAATTGATACTGAATTATCCACAATATATTCCAATATGTTCACATTATAGTTTGATAATATATCTCCTATTTTAAATTTTTTAACATTTGATAATATAATATCTTCTAATCTCTCGCTATATGTATCTTTGTTCTTTCTGAGCAAATTATTGGCCCATATTGAAAATTTATTAGATAAACTAAGTACACTTTTATCTTTAAATAATTCTGATAATTTTTTGTGGAATATTTCATCACTCTTTGAATTTATGAATTGTGCAATCAAAGTATTTATGTTTTTACATAATCTCGTTTTGTTTTTAAAAATACTTTCATATAACATTGACTTAAGCTTTGTATTGAATAATTTTAACAAATCTAACTTAGCAATCTCATTTACTTTCTTTGAAAATTGAGATTTTATTAGTATCCTCAACGTATTCTTTCCATGAGCTGCAAATACTTTAGTAATAATTTCAGTAACATCATCAGATGTAGCTAAATTGTATTTTTCCAATGATTCTACTATGTTTTTAACCTTTGTGTCCTTCAAGTAATCTATAATAGAAGTTACTATTTTATCACTTGATTCATCATCAAAATTATTATTAATATAGCTTATAATTTTATTAACAATATTATTTTTAGATGAAACATCTCCCATAAGTGCATTTCTAACCTTTGAGATTATAAGCTTCTTTATGCTTTCATCTATATCTTGTATAGCTTCATCAATTGCGGATTCAATCATTTCATCCAAAGATGATTTATTACTTGAAATCCACTCCAAAATATAAGGCATGACCTTAGGAATAACTATTTTTATAAAATTCGTGAGTGATTTTTCTATCTCTTTAGGAAGTATTTCATAAAGAGTAAAATCAATATTTTTCACAATTGAAACAATCCCATTTGTAATTTTTAATATTAAATCCTTTCCTTCAGAAGAGTTAATAAATTCAGTAATTTTAATGAATAATCTTGAAATAACTTCTTCTTGCTGAGTTTCCGTAATAAAATGATTAATATCCCGACTTCCGATAGAGTCTTGTAATTTAACAATCGTTGCATCTACATTTATATTTGAAAGTATATTGTCCAAAAACATCTTGCACGACTTTTCATCTGATAAAATATCATTATTAAATATGTTTTCAACACACTCTATAATATTATCAGTTAATTTTTTCTGGACTTCTTTAGAAAAAATATCAGCTAAAGTAATATCAGAATTTTCCTTGTATAAACTAGAAATAAATCCATTCACTGCATCAGTCTTTTCAAGTTCGCAAATCAGTAGCTCATAGCCTGAATTTATAACTTTTGATAGCTGTTTTTCACTTAATATATCTTGTAGATCAACATTACGCATAAGACCATCTATTAATTCTGGTAAAAGCATATTTAGATTATTTCTTATAAATTCTTCACTTTTAAGTATACTCTCTGAAAAACCATCTATTTCAGCTATTTTAGTATTTCCTAAACTATTGCTTAATTGTTTCTCAAAAAAAGTTTGAGCCATTTGTTTAATATATGTATGTATATTTATATTAGGCATTTCAGCCCCTAATGTATCTGCATTTATTATATCTCTTTCTACTAATTCGCTAATCTCTTCAATAAATTTCTCCTTCTTCTTTTTAATTACCCCTCCTAGCTTTAAAGGTGTATATTCTTTAAAAAGCATATCAACTGCATATTTATTTGTAATATATCCAGCTACTCCACCTGAAAATCCCTGAAATGCTAGTAAAAAAATAAATGTTAACATCAGCTATTCTCTCCTTATGTAATATCAATTCTAAACAATAACTTTTTCACATATAAAATATGTTGTTTACATCATATTATACTAATTTATTAACTTTATTTCCACATTTCATACTACAACAACAAAAAGTGCTAATCCTCATAAAAAGATTAGCACTTTCATTAAATCTATTTTCTGTTATTCTTTATCAAGTTATATACAATTACAGCCGCTTCTGCATTGCTTATATTATGCGACCCATTAAAATTTCCATTTGTATCCCCTTTAATAATATTAAGAGCATAACACATTGATGCATATCCTTTATATGAGTCTTCTATATTATCTTTAAAAGGACTATTAAATATTTCAGAATGTCCAGCTAATTTCTCATAGCCTAAGTATCTTATAATAAACTTTGCTGCATCATTATATGATACTACTGAATTTGGAGCTTTTTCTTCATCTTTAATTACTCCATTTTGAATTAACATATCATAAAAATCATCATCGCTATAGTTATTTTTTACTGGTGAGTATATATATTTAAAGAAATTTATTTGAGTAATATTCATATTTGGATTAAATTTTTCCCCATCTATATAATACCCATTATCTAAAAGTTCTTTTACTGTCTTTTCACACCAATGCCCATTTATATCCGTATATTCTGGTAATTTATTTTCTCTATATGCTTTTCCGGTATAATCTATCCTTATGCCATTTATAGGATCAATAATATAACTATCATTCTTGTTTATAAAGTCATATACTATTCCAACTTTATTTGCATCTAACATTGTATATTGTAATGAGAATCCTGCTAAATCCTTAATTTTATTGAATGCAGCTTCTTTACTTATAACGTTACTAACATCAGGAAAAGAGGCATTATCATACCAGTTATTATCATAACCAATAATTTTACTTGTATTCTTATCTACTTCAACATTCAAGTAATTTCCAGAAAACTCTATTCCATTCACTTGACGTACATAGTTAAACATAAACGTATTTTCTTCTATTGGTCTATCAGTAATCTTTAAAATTGGATTATTTATATCCTTAAACTTTGTTTGTGTAAACTTATTAGGTGCTACTTTTTTCAAAAAGTTTTCTACTGTGTTTTGCGCATCTGCCTTAGAAGTATTACCACTTGTTCCAAGTTTATTATAATTATAAGAATGTAACGATATTACTTCTCCAGATTTTGCATTCACTCTTCCATATACACCGTCAAAAGAAATATTCCATGAATATTCATCATCAAGATAGTTTTTATTTAATGATGCATCACTAACTTTCATATCAGCCGTTATTAAATCAGATGTTTCTCTAAGTATACTTTCTGCCTTTTCTTTACTTATAAGATTTGCAACATTCTGAATCGCATCCATCTCTTCTTGTGTCAACTCTTGATTTGCTTTATCCAAATTATTTGCAGAAGCATTTACTAATGAATGATCCTTATTTCTATCATCTAATTTATTATCACTTGAATATGATACTACTTGTCCAGTTTTAGCATCAATAAATTCACTTATATTACTTGGAGCATATCCTGCAAATATATTCATTTTCTTCTTCTCATAATCATAATAAGAATAATATTTTAAATCTATGCCTATTTTATCTATATATGCTTTTTCTGCAGTAACAGAATCAATTATCCCACTTAAATTAGGATATTCAGCTCCCTTTACTTCTAAATTGTCATTGCTAAATGATGTCACTTTCCCACTGTATTTATTTACACCAACATTTATATAAATATAGTTAACCGGAATTTCATTTACAAACTTTTGATAAGTAAAGTTATACTCATCTCCTTGAAAAGAAGCTGAATCATTTTTTACTAACTTTATTTCTCCAATATATTCTGGAATTACATTTTTCAAAAAATCTTCTGCTGAAACTTGGGCCTGATCTTTCGTAATATTTGCTAAACCGTCTTTGCTATCCTTGCTATCCCCATCATAATTACTATATTGATATAAGAATCCATCTTCACCTATTGATGCAGATATTGATCCTTTCTTATCTTCTTTTTCTGCCCAATTTAAATCCCAAATTCTAACTTTTGTCCCCCTAACTTCACGTTCGCTTGAATTATGTGTAAACTCTGTATAATCATCTGGAACTGTTATAATTTTCTTTGCTGATATAATAGCTTGCTCTAAGTTTTTGCTATCTTCATCCGCAGCAAATGTCGGAATAGAAATAGTAGACAATATTAAACATAATGTTAATATCCCGCTTATAATACCTTTCTTTTTCAT
Organism: Clostridium sp. YIM B02500; assembly: GCF_022324665.1. Lineage (NCBI taxonomy): Bacteria > Bacillati > Bacillota > Clostridia > Eubacteriales > Clostridiaceae > Clostridium > Clostridium sp. YIM B02500. The sequence continues at coordinate 57,471 of NZ_JAKGTE010000007.1, forward strand.
AAATATCCTCCAATCTTTAATAATGAGCTATTTTTTATACTATCTAAATATAATACGATTCTTCATATGAAAATTTTGCATTAAATTATAATTTTTTCACAAATTTTTATACAGTTACTTTTAAATACCTGTGTTAAAGCAATAAATTAATATTTTAAATTTTGGTAATTCATAAAAAATCTAAAATTTTCTATATAAGAAATGGAGTTAATAATTAATTTTAATTATTAACTCCACACTACTAACTATTATCATACTATGCATCTATTAATATTTTCTTCTACTTTATGTTCATCTATATTTTGTTTTATTTTTAATATAGATGACAAAACTACTCTCACTAAAATATTACTAAAAAAAATATCTCGCCTTTTATCTCCTAAATTTCTAATATAAATACTGTGCATATCTTCAATATAATCTACTATATCATTCATAGACTTTAATTCTATTCTGGATTCCTCTGTGCATTCATTCCACACTTCAGATAGCTTTTTCCACCATAAAATTCTTTGAGTTTGTTCATATAATTCATGCCTAATAATATTTCCTTCAAAAGCTTTATTATGTGGAAAAGTAAAAAAATCACATAGGTAATGACTCAATATTCCTAGCTTAATTGAAATATCCTTATTTCTTTTAATTTCACCATAAATTATTTCATCAATAATCCCTATAACCTTCTCCCAATCCTCATTTTTACTATGCATAGTCATTCTATATTTGAGCTTTAAGTCAGGTAACACATTTCCATAAATAAAAAAGTTACTATCAATAATATTTGAGTAGCCGCTCTCAATTAATTCCTTGCTAAGAAAATAACCTATTTTCCCATGAAGTAAAGTATCCATATTAACGCTCCTACCATTTTTAATCACATTTAGAGAGTAATAAATAAGTAATTATCTGAATCATAATACAAAAGTGCATTTTCACACATAAAAGATACATTTTTATTATGGTACTAGTTATTACTCTTCATCACATGCTTAAATTATAAAAAAAGTAAGTTAAATCACCATTACGTTTCTGTTATTTTTTAACGATCTTAATTATTTTTCTTTTTTAATCGTACATACTCTTCTAGTGTTATATTTCCATAATCCTTTAATGCTTTTATAAGCTCATCTTCATGTATTATACTAATGAGTTCCATGTCATCATTAAGAATATAAAAACTGTTAAATTTGTTTTTATCAACTAAAGATAAAACATTAACTAAACCTTTTTTATAATACACAGAAATTGATTTATTCTCTATATAGTTATGCTTTTTTAACTTTCTTATTTTCTTGATCATATCTCCCATTATTATATACATAGTTTTTTCTTTTTCTATAAATGTTGCATATGTGATTAATATGACTGCAAGAAATAAACTTATATTAACTTTATGTAATATCATTATTATAATAAATATTAAAAATAATGTTCCTGAAATAATAAAGCTAAAGATTTCTGTAATTTTCTTTGATCTTTTATATAATAGCTTCTTTGATAATAGTATTTCACATACCCTTGAACCATCAAGAGGATAAGCAGGCAATAAATTGAATGCTCCTAAAAAGAAATTAACTTTTATACTATCTTCAATAATTTGATACTTAAAATATCCATATAAATAGCACATAACCACGGCCATAAAAATATTGAAAAATGGTCCAGCTAAATATAAAATCATTTTTTTTCTTTCAGTTAACTCATCGATGTCACTTAATTCGACTTTAGCACCAAATATGCTAATATTAACATTATTAAATTTGCACCCAAATTTACTTGCAACTATCATATGTGCAAATTCATGCAATATTACCCATAGAAAACTAATAACAATGTAACCTTCATAATCTCCAAGCCACATTAATATCGACAGTTCTAAAATCAATACCATATACCATTTCTTCATTTCTAACCCCTATAATATTGCTATATCAAAATAATTTGCAATGCACAAGTAAAAAATGGAACTTAATCAAATATTAAAATATATTTTATATTCATAATAATATGTTATTTCCTATAAATTTAATTGTTCATATTACTGTTGCTTCTTATATATTCCATAAAATTAAAAGTCCTTGACTTTAAATTTTCAATTTTCAAATCATCTACAGTAAAATTTCCAATCTTTAAATCCTTACCTTTTATATTTCCTATCTGCATTGTACTAAAAGTATCTATATACTCGTTATAATTAAAATTTCGGTTTAATGCTTGTTTACATTTAATGTGCATTTCTTGTACTTGTGCGTAAGGGGTATACTTCAATCCAACAAAAAATAGCAATAAAAGTGTAGCTCCAGTTAGTTCCTTAGTTATTCTCTTAATCAAAACATTTATCATCTTATCGTTACTTTTCATATTACTCCCATATCTTGAACCAATGATAGCATTATTAGCTTTCTTGCCTGAAGTCAAATGGTTCCTTTTATCCTTTCTTCCTTTCGTTGTATTATTAATGTTCTTATAGTAATCCTCATAAGCTGATCTATAGCTGCCCATGATACACTCCTTTCAAATTCATTCACATTAAAGTATATTTACTACTTCATAAAATTATGAGAACAAAATTGTTGCAGAATCTTTGTATTTGCTACATTCCGCAATATTTAGATATCATTTAGGTTGCTTAATTAAAAAAATACACCGCCTAGAATTTTTATGCCACTAATACCTACTCTTCGAAAATCATCTATTTTATAATAAATAATCCTTAAAAATTAAAATAAGATTAATAATTTTATACTGTACTCAAAATTCTTATTTGCAATTTCTACTGTACTGAATAAAATTATTAATCCTATTATTTTATAAATAATTTTGGTATATCCACTATAATTATTTTTTACATTTCCCTCCAAATTGAGCACTCAACTTATTGAAATTGTAGCATAAATTTATTATAGCAACATGCATATTCTAAAAGTGTATCTTTTTTCTTCTCATTCCTACATTTATTACTAGTGCTATTGAAATTACTGTTGTAAGCAATGAACTTCCTCCATAGCTAACAAGCGGCAGGGTTATTCCTGTAATCGGTAGTAATCCTATTGTCATCCCTATATTCTGCAATATAGCAAATAAAAAATATGACACTATTCCAACACATATAACTGAGCCAAATATATCTTTAGATGTTCGTGCTACTGAAATCATCTTATATATAAGAAATCCGTAAAGCATTAACAAAACAATTGCACCTAAAAAGCCCCATTGATCTGCTATTGCAGCAAAAATAAAGTCCGTCTGAACTTCTGGTACATTTTGTGCAGCATATGTTGTAACCCCATCTTGAGCCAGCGACGGACTACTTCCAAGTAATCCACCTGAACCAATTGCAATCAACGACTGATTTAAATGATACGTACTTGCATCATCGATGCTTGGATTCAAAAATGCTGTAAATCTTGCTTTTTGATATGTTTCTATGAGTCCTGAATTCCACACAATCACTATTCCAAGTACTAAGCAGGCTAATCCTCCAGCAATAATTCTCGTATCAAACCCCATTGTATAAAATATTCCTAAAACTATAAAGAAACATACCATACTCATTCCCATATCAGGTTGGATTACAATAAATATTACTGGTACTATGCAATAAAATGCTAGTGTTAAAAAATTCTTAACATCATTTATTTTTCCGTCCATCTCATCTAACTTCTTACCCAGCATAAGTATAATTACAAACTTTGCAAATTCTGACGGCTGAAGGTTACCTACTCCTAAACGGATCCATCCTCTAGCACCATTAACTACTATTCCAATCCCTGGAACCATGGTTAATATAAGAAGAACTACAACTCCCCAATATAATATAGGTACATAGTTAAATATTATCTTATAATCTACTGCCACAAAAATATATAACGCTACAAGTGATATTGCAAACCAACCCAGCTGTTGCTTTACAAAACTCAATCCAAATTGTCCTTTTGTGCATAGATATATATTAAATGTTCCGTATAAAATTAAAAGAATTAAAGAAATTAATATAGTCTTATCAATTTCTTTAATTAATTTCATATCTAATTTTAATAGTCTAAACAATATCTCACCTCCTAGTTATATTAATCTTATATAACTCAATCAATCTTAATTATACATTATTATTACCGCATTCTCCATAATAATTATATTGGGTATAAAAAACATAATAATTTTGTAATAATTTAAAGATAATATCTTGTTAAATACCCAAAGTCATCCATATTTAACAAACTTAATTATTATAAAAAAATGAGATGACTTATTTTAAAGAATTAGCCATACAATTCTTTAAAACAAACATCTCTTATAATTTAAACAAAACAAGTTACTTATCTTCCCTTTATACTTTTAATTGGAATGTTAGCTATTAATGCAGAAGTATTTTCACCTTCTTCATCTCCATTCTTATTTACGGATATTTCAACATCCTCAACTTGTATATCAATATACTTAGAAATTACTTCTAAAATCTCTTCTCTTATTTTCTCAATAATATCTGGGGCAATTTCTCCTCTATCATGTATAAGAATTAGCTTTAGTCTGTCTTTTGCAACTTCTTTAGGTGTTGGCTTACTATTTAAACTCTTAAAAAAACCCATTCTCTCAACCTCCCTTAATTTCGCTTAAATAGCTTCTTTAAGGAGCTAAAAAATCCCTGATGCTCTTCTGTATGTAAATCAATAATAGGAACTTCTTCACCTGTAATTCTTCTAGCTATGTTTCTGAATGCTTGTCCAGCAATCGCACCTTCTTCTAACACAATAGGTTCACCTTTATTAGTTGAAATAGTTATATTCTTATCATCCGGAACTACTCCAAGTAACTCTACTGATAATGTTTCAATAATATCAGCTACATCAAGCATGTCTCCATTCTTAGTCATTTCATAGTTCAATCTATTTACAATAACAGAATGGTCTTCCAATCCCTTTGAATCAAGCTTACCAATAACCCTATCAGCATCTCTAACAGATGTTATTTCTGGATTTACAACAATAATTGCTTTTTCTGCACCTATTACAGCATTTTCAAAACCTTGTTCTATTCCTGCTGGAGAATCTATTAAGACATAATCAAACTCTTCTTTTAATTCATTTACTATTTTTAACATTTCCTGTGGACTTATATCATCTTTATCCTTAGTTTGCGCTGTTGGTAAAAGAAATAAATTTGCAAATCTCTTGTCTTTTATAAGCCCTTGTTTTAATCTGCATCTTCCTTCTATAACATCAATTATTGTATATACTATTCTGTTTTCTAATCCTAGCAATACATCTAAATTTCTAAGCCCTGTATCTCCATCTATAACAACTACTTTCTTACCAAGTGATGCTAAAGCAGTTCCTATATTGGCTGTAGTTGTTGTTTTTCCAACTCCACCTTTACCTGAAGTTATTACAATAGATACTCCCATTAAAAAATCCCTCCGACGTTTTAGTATATATATTTATTTGGTAAATATGGCTCCACTATTATCAACCCATCCCTAATTCTTGCTAATTCTGGATAGCTTGGCTTTTCGATATCATCTGGAGACATAGCTATAACATTTGCAATTTTTAATAGTTCAGGTTGTAGTAGGAATGCTGCTATTACCGCTTTTATATTTCCATTAGTCCCAGCGCTCACTTTACCCCTTATACGTCCTAAAACAATTACATTCCCTGCTGCATATACTTCTGCACCACTATTTATGTCTCCTACTATAACTATGTTTCCTTGGTAATTAATACATTCTCCGCTTCTAACTGTCTTTCTTATAAATTTAGTTTTCCCTTCGTATACACCAGAAAATACCTTAACCTCTTTTTCGTTCACCTGCTCAATTTCCTTTTCTATATCCTCTAGAACAATATCTTTTAATTCAATTTGAGTTAATAATTTTTCTTTAAGAATGCCTACTTCCTTTTTATTAACCAATTTTAAATCTATTCTTAATATTAGAGTTGTCCCTTTATAAAAATGCTTTCCTTTAGAAAGTTTCTTTATTAGTAATACAAGCATATCATCAAAACAAGCAAATTTATTCATATTGATAGTTGTATTTATTCCATCTTTATTTCCCTTTATTAAAATACCATCATTATTATACATTCATTCCCTCCAATGAATTTTGCAGGTTAAAATAGTTAAATTGTTTTGAAAATGGCAACCTCTCTAAAATTATATCATTATACTGACTATTTTTGTATATATGTTTCACTAATTTTTGATTAAATTTTACAAAAGCATATAAAACATCAAAATTTGATAATATGCAGTGTATATACCAAAGCATTGAACAGCTATCACACTATAATATTACATCAACATAATCCCTTATATTAATACTGTCTTCATCTACTAAACAGTCTACTGCAACTATATTTACACCATTCTCTTTTGCATATTTTAGTGTATCTCCAAATTCCTTATGAGTCTCTACATTAGGTTCAAAATGAACAACATCTTTCATTTGTATTACAAATATTACGTAAGCATCATACCCTTCTCTAACGCAATCAATGAGTTCTCTAAGATGTTTAACACCTCTTTCTGTAGGTGCATCAGGAAACTTTACAATTCCATTATTCTCTAAAGTCACCCCTTTTACCTCTATAAAAATTTTCTTATGCTTTGTCTCAACATAAAAGTCAAACCTTGAATTCTTATATTTAGCTTCCGGTTTTATTAAAGTTACATCCTTTAAGAGGTTTCCTTTTAATATCCATTCATGAACAACCTTATTAGTTACTTGAGAATCCATATTGATCATTCTGTCTCCTTTTACAACACCTATAAGAGAAAACTTAGTCTTCCTTTTTGGATTATCATTTTTTTGAATAAATACTGTCGCATTGGGTGTCAAAAGTTCCTTGCACCTTCCAGTATTTTTTACATGACAGACTTCTTCATTGCCATCAATTTCAACATAAGCTATAAATCTATTTGGTCTTAAGATAAATTTTCCTTTTAGAATATTATTGTATTTCATATTATCCTCACTAAATCTATTTTTTTACAAAAAGGTATCTATAATTAGGTTTACTTTATGCAATTTTTATAATTGCATACCTAATATAGATACCTTACAAATTAATTAATTTTTATCAATTTATATTTAAATACAAAGTCTCTATTATACATTTTTATTAATGAGTTTTATTTGTATTCGCTTGTGAAGCATTTGCTTCTTGGTTATACGGATTACCTAAAACATATTTTTTCCATGTATCTGACGATGAAGTATACTGTGTATCATTCTTTAATTGATCCTTGAAATAAGCATCATAAACTGACTTCACTACTGATGCAATATTACTTCCATGACCGCCATCAAATACTACTGCTGCTACAGCTATCTGTGGATCATTTGCTGGAGCAAAACTGACATATGTTGCAAAAGGTTCTCTTCCTTTTTGTAATTGATCCTCAGCAAAATCGGCTGTACCCGTCTTACCAGCTGTTGGTATTGGATATCCTAAAAATGTAGAACTACCGGTACCATCTGCTTCTTGGTTAACTGCTGTCATTCCTTGTTTAACCGCATCCTGAGTTTCCTTTGACATTTTAACCGTATTTAAAACTTCTGGTTTAAACTCTTGGACTACATTTCCATCCCCATCTGTGATCTTATCTACTAAATGAATCTTATATCTTGTTCCTCCATTTGCAAGAGTTGAGATGTATGATACTAATTGCAACGGAGTGAAAGTATTCATTCCCTGACCTATTGATGCTGAAACAAGGGAACCTGGTGATCTTACTTGCCCTGGCTGATCATTAGCTGCAAATTGAGCTAATGCTTGTGATATTAATGTAGCTTGAGAATCTAAATTTATATTTCTTGCTGCAATACTTGCTTTGTATTCGTCTGAATTATTCATCAAATTTAATACATCTTTCTTAATATCTTTAGCAAATGTATCATGGCTAACCGCTGTTGGATCATCAACATCTTTATTTATTGTATCTTTAACTTTATCTTTTATAGCTTTCTTAGACTTCTTAACTTCATCATTATCATCATCTTTATCTCTTATATCAATTGGAGAAAAGTATATTGTATTATTATAGTTTCCACTCTCTAGAAAATTAATTACATTATCTGTAGACATCTGTAACACAGTATTTCTCCATGATGTAAAATTATAAGTTTGACCAAAACTTTCATTTATTTCTATTCCTGTCGATTCTTTAGCACTACTATTAGGATCAATTCCTAATCCAAACTGCCAAGCATATTTAGCAAGGGAATTTAGAGCTTCAACATTATTAGCCTTGCCTCCTGCCTGAATATACATTCTAGTAGCAGTCTCATAAAAATAAAAGTTAATCGATTTTGCTATAGCTGCTGTTAAACTTATATTACCTTGTGCAGCTTCTAGTCCTTTTGGTGCAAAAGCTTTACCAAAAATCTCCGGATGAATATTAAATGCTCCTGTATCATTTATCATTTCTCCAGGACTTATTACGCCAGACTCCAAACCGGCAACTGCTGTAAGCGGCTTAAATGTAGATCCAGGTGGAATTTTTGACTGGGTTGCATAATTAAACATTGCTTTCGGATATAGATCATATGGATCTGTTCTAGTTCCATTTTTTGGCGGAAACAAATCATCAACAGTTTTATTAAGCCCCATTCTTTTAATAAATTCCTGTCCAAACTTCTCTAAATCAGGATTAAAATAATCCTTATACTGTTCAGGCGTTAATTGTCCTTGAACTGTGAATAAATTTGGATTAAAGTTAGGGTAACTTGTTAAAGCTAATACTCTTCCAGTTTTAACTTCAACGGCTACCAATGCACCTCTGGTTGCATTCAACAGTCTATTTCCTTTATCATCACTTTCATTATTCCTTATATATTCAATTTTATCTGCTAATGCTTGATCTGCTGCATATTGAATGTCCCTATCTATTGTAAGATGCACATCATTGCCCGGATACGGTTCAAGTTTAAATAATTCTTGTGAAACGCTTCCTTTAGAATTAACTTTAACAGTTGTTCCACCCTTAACTCCTTTTAATTGTTCTTCGAAAGCTGATTCTATTCCAGACTTTCCTACAGAGTCTGATGAAACATCATATCCTTTAAGTTCATATGTTGATTTTTGTGTATCATTAATTGAAGATACATACCCTAAAACTGAAGATGCTAAATTATTATATGGATATGACCTTATAGGTGCTGAACTCACATTTATTCCTGGCAAATCATATTTCTTTTGCATTACTACTAATGAAGTATCTTTCTTAATATTGTCTGCAATAGTTACTGATTTATATCCTTTAAAACTCTGCATTTTTATAGCATCTTTTACAAGCATGAATTTTCTAATATCATTTAAAGAATATCCTTCTTTTAAAATCATATCTGTTAAATCCTTGCCTTCCATTTTGGAATAAATATTCTTCTTTTCTTTTGAGTCATAATCTGGGTCTACAAGGCCAATTAAATTATATGATTTAACTAATGCATAAAACGCATCATCAGGAGTTATTTTTAGAAGTTCTTCATCCAGTTTTGCATTTTGTTCATCCGATAATTCTTCAACATCTTTGAACATTTTGTTTTTTAGAGTATCATTCAATCCCCTATCCTTTTTAAATCTCAATTCCTCTATATTTTGAGATTGTTTATCATTAGTTTTATACTCAAAATATAAATTATTATTACCATCAATTTTTAAAGGTAACGAATCCTGAATGCTTTCTCCGTTCTCATTCAATATTTTGAAAAGTTCTTTCATAGTTATATAAAACTGTTTATCAGCATCTTTTGTTTCCGTATATGTAATAGTGTATGTTTCAATATTAGTTGCTAAAACATTTCCTTTATCATCATATATTTTACCCCTTGGGGCTTTTTCTGATATAAATCTTGTTGATGTTACATCTGCTTTATCCTTATATTCATCATAATTAAATACTTGAATATATAATAATTTTAGAATAATCACTGAAAATATAGCTATCATGATTATAGATAAAACTGTATATCTAGAAATCTTCTTTTTCTTTTTATTAGTTGGTTTATTTACTATCATCTAAACCTCCATCTTTGCTTTGAATACTCATCATCATAAACATTCATTACTAATTTATACACAAAAAACATTATTACTCCGTTGTATACCCCCATAATGATACTTTTAGAAAATTGTATTTCAATATTAAAAAAATTAAATATCAACATAACTCCTGCATATTTAATTATTGTTATAAAAAAAGCCGAGATCACAGGTATCAGTCTCTTAGTCTTTATTATTCCCGCTCCAATAAAACTTGCTAGAAGACATAGAAATAAATTCAATAATGAATTTACACCAAAACCATTAAAAAAGAAAATATCTTGAAGTATCCCACTCACAACACCCATAAATACAGCTCGTTCTTTCTTATTGACTAATGAATAAGCTATAGCGAAAGTAAATAGTAAACTCGGATAAGCTCCCTTTATTGAAAAAAACGGAATTAGTGAGTTATCTAATATAACCAATCCTATAGAAATCAAAATAATAATTAATTTTTCCATTATAAACCTCTAATTATATTTAATTTCTCTCGTATCCTTCGGAGAGACAATAAATAATTCTTCTAACTTATTAAAATCTACATATGGTTTTACAACTGCATTCTTCATTACTTTTACTTTATCTTCTTCAACTGAAATCACTTCACCAATTCTAATTTCCTTTGGATAAAGCATCCCTACTCCAGATGTCATTATTACATCGCCTTCCTTAACATCTGAATTCATCGGAAGATCATATACCTTAGCTAAGTTTTCTCCCTTACTATCTTTGAAACCTTTTATATAACCTGTAGCATCTCTGGTACTTTGATCCATAACACTTACTGCTATATTTTCATTAATCAGAGATTGAACTATACACCAATTACTTCCAACACTGGTTACTTGTCCCACTAAACCTTGAGCTGCTATAACAATCATACCCTTTTGTATATTGTCATTTTTTCCTTTATTTACCACATAACCATCTAAAAAGTTTCCACCACTATATCCTATAATATCACATGCTACATAGTTATAATTGTTTCTTTCTTCCTGAAAATTCAACACTTGTCTTAATCTATCATTTTCTTCTTTTAAATCTGAATAACTGGCTAACTCATTTTCAAGTTCTTGATTTTCTTTAATTAATTCTTTATTTTGCGCTTTTACTTCTGAAAAATTCAAGAAAAAATCTAAGGTTTCTTTAATCCTACTAGTTCCCGAATATAAGAGACTTTGCACTGGATTTAAAGTACTACCGGCACCACTTTCAATAATACTTCTATTATCCTTTCTAACTGTATAAACTATTAACCCTAAAAAGCTAACTGACAGTACTATAATAGTTACTGCCAGTTTATTCTTAAGAAGCTTCATATTTAACCTCTTTGATCTCTACTAATTTTATCAAAATCTTCTAGTGCCTTCCCTGCTCCAAGTACTACGCAATCAAGAGGTGCCTCCGCAATATGTACGGGCATATTTGTTTCTTTATTTATAAGTATATCTAATCCTTTTAGATATGCCCCCCCACCTGCTAACATTATACCTTTTTCCATAATATCTGCTGAAAGTTCTGGTGGAGTCTTTTCCAATGTTGTCTTAATTGATTCTATAATAGCATATACTGGTTCTTTTAAAGCTTCTCTAACTTGAGTTTCTGAAATTTCAACAATCTTTGGAAGGCCAGTAATCATATCTCTTCCTTTAATCTCCATGACTGTTTCTTCATCTGAAGTCCTATAAGCTGAACCTATTTCCATTTTAACTTGTTCAGCTGTTCTTTCTCCAACCATTAAGTTAAATTCTTTTTTAATATAAGATATTATTGATTGATCTAACTCATCACCAGCTATTCTAAGTGACTTACTAGTTACTATACCGCCTAATGAAATAATAGCAACTTCTGTTGTTCCACCACCAATATCAACTATCATACTTCCTGTTGGTTCACTTACTGGAAGCCCTGCTCCGATTGCTGCTGCCATTGGTTCTTCCATTAAAATAACATCTCTAGCTCCTGAAAGTTTTGTAGCTTCTTCGATAGCTCTTTTCTCAACTTCTGTAACTCCTGATGGATAACAAACTATTATTCTTGGATTTTTAAATGCATTCTTAGTTGATACTTTTTCTATTAGACTTTTCATCATTGTTTGAGCTGTATCAAAATCTGCAATTACTCCATCTTTTAATGGCCTTATAGCTACTATATTTCCAGGGGTTCTACCTATCATAAGCTTAGCTTCTGATCCAACCGCTAATGTCTTTTTAGTCATAGTGTTCATTGCAACAACAGATGGTTCTCTTAAAACTATTCCTTTACCTTTTACAAATACTAGGGTGTTTGCAGTTCCCAAATCTATCCCCATATCTTTTCCTGATCCAAAAAATCCCATTTATTTTTCCCCTTCCAATTCTATATTAGTCCTCTTTCTTTGAGGCTAACAAATTTATTATTTCCTATTATAATATGGTCTACTAATTGAATTCCTATAATATTTCCACATTCTTTAATTCTTAGTGTTATATTTATGTCTTCTCTACTAGGCGTTGGATCGCCTGATGGATGATTATGACATATAATTATCGATGCGCTATTCTTACTTATAGCTTGCTTAAAAATTTCTCTCGGATGCACAACCGACGTATTTAAACTACCTTTAAAAACATCTTTAATACCAACAACTATATTCTTGGTATTTAATAAGACAACTTTTAATACTTCTTGATTTAATTCGTTCATTTCTCCCATGAGAAGACTTGCTAGGTCTTTTGGTGAAGTTATTTTGATGTCATTATTTATTGCTTTCAATGTTCTAAATCTCTTAAAAAGCTCAGCTAAAGCTAAAACTTGTGAAGCTTTTCCTTGTTTAATACCTTTTATAGATATTATATCATCAAAACTTGCATCTAAAATACCATTTAACCCTTCTAGCTCAGATAAAAGCCTACTGCACAATTGAAGAACATTCTCTCCTTGTGTTCCAGTCCTAATTATTATTGCTAATAATTCTGAATTACTTAAAGATTCTGCTCCATAAGTTAATAATTTCTCTTTAGGTCGTTCATTTTGTGGTATGTCTTTGATTTTAAGGCTACTTTCCATATAATATATTACCTCCAAATATATGATTTCCCCTCTATCCCTAAAATATAATTATTGTATCTCTTTAAGCATAAACTTTAGCTTATTCAGTGGCAGTCCAACAACGTTGTAATAACATCCTCTTATCTCTTCAACAAATATTCCACCTATCCCCTGGATTCCATAAGCGCCAGCTTTATCTAAAGGCTCACCAGTTTTTATGTATTCTAATATTTCATCGTCGCTTATTTCAGAAAAAGTAACTTCAGTAGATAAACTCTCTTGAATCGTTAAATTTTTAGCTGTATTAATCACAACAACACCAGAATAAACCAAATGCTTTCTACCTTGAAGTGATTTTATAATATTAAAAGCATCTTCTTCATCTCTTGGTTTTCCTAGTATCATATTGTCTATGGTGACTACAGTATCAGCTGAAATTATAATCGCATCCTCATCTAGCTTATTCTTAATATTCATTGCCTTTCCTAAAGCTATGTCTTTAACATATCTATCTATAGAGCCTTCAAAAATAACTTTACTCTCATCAAAATTGCTGACAATAACATCAAAAGTCTTAATTAATCTACTTAAGAGTTCTTGTCGTCTTTCTGAAGCAGAAGCTAATATTACTTTCATATATTCACATCCTAAAATAAAGAATTTTGGCACATGAAAAATAATAGGCGAGCATGATGATCTCCCATTCTTTGAATGTACCTTATTATATATCATTGACAAATAATATATATTGTAGACATGTTAATTTTTTAACCAAAAACTATTAAATTTTAAAGGTGTAGAAATGATATTCTACCATTTCTACACCTTATAGTTTATCATTTAAGATGTTCTTAAACAAGTGTGTTATATTAAGTTATAAGTTTTTTTATATAAATGTAATTTTGTTGTAATAATTATTAACTAAATCTTTCAGTTTTTAATAAGTTTATATAACTCCTGCATATCATTACTACTGTTCGTTTTATCCATTTCATCAGGCAAATTTTTTATATAATCATATAATTGGCTTATCTTATTTGATTTGGCTGTGCTTCCTTCATTTACAATTCCATCCGTCCAGGCTTTAAATTCTGCTGTTTTTATACTCTTCACCTGATTATCTTGTAACTTATTCACAATTGTCAAAAATCCATTCATAATTTCTATGAGCTTTTTATTTTCCAAGTCATCACTAGAAGCACCTAAACTAATTTTAGCGACATCAATACTATTGGACTTGAATTCTTCTATCTTTTTTAAGCCATCTTCCTCATTGTATATTCCTGCTAAAACTCTATATTTACCATCATCTTCTACTATAAATGGCTGACAGTATTTTGATATTGCAGATAGTGATTCTTTTGCATTCTCCTCTTTTGAATAATAACCACATTGCAGTGCGATGATATTTTTTATTGCACCGTTATAGTCACCTTGAGTTGAAGCCCTTGAACTATTTATGCCTACGTTTTGTACACTCTTCCCATCAAAGACAACATTACTAATAAGCACTCCTCCAACTATAGATATCCCAACGATAACGACAACACTAAATAAAAATTTCATCCTACCTGATTTTTTATATTCATATCTTGTGTATCTCATAGTCTCCCCCCTTTTGAGCATTCCAAAAATAGCGTGTCAAAAAGTTAAGTTTTATATGTTATCAAAACTTATAGAAAACATTATAAAACAGAATAATATTATATATATTTAACCTGCTATTTTTTCAGATTTCTTATATATTAATATTTATTCTGTGAGTTACACATATATGAATTATGTTAAATAAAAAATATTATATAGGGCATATTTTAAAAATCTAAACTTATATATTAACAATATTAAAACTATAGAAAGACACATTCATACACTCCTAAGCATAATTATATATCATTTCTAACTATGATTATGTTTACATTTAGTATCTTAAGTTAACTATATCCCTTAGCAAAAAATTCTTCTTGCAGTAGCATATCTTTCTGAATAGTATCCATCACACAATGAACTTACCATTACTGGTTTTCCAGACCTTGGCGCATGTATAAATTCTCCGTTCCCAATATAAATACCCACATGACTAATTGAGCCTTCTGTATTAAAAAAAACTAAATCTCCAGCTCTTAAATTACTTTTATCCACTTTGCTCCCTACATTTACTTGTGTATATGTAGTTCTTGATATATCTACACCAAATTTATTATAAACATATTGTGTTAATCCTGAACAATCAAAAGCATTTGGACCAACCGCTCCATAAACATATGGCTTTCCTAAAAACTTATATGCATAATTTACGACTTCATTTCCCTTACTAATTGCTCCTCTTGATACTGAATCTTCACCATTTGATACTGTTTCTGAATCTGATGGTGCTTTTATCACCTTAGCTGTTTTAAGTTCACTAGTCTTAATTGTAATTCCTCTATTATGTGTTAATGTAGTATCAGCTTTGGCATGTTGCATATTAATAAGAAAAACTCCCGAAAAAATAAAAGTTGTAATTACACATTTCATAAGCCTATTATTTTTAATTTTCATCTTAAATTCCTCTCCATACCTAATCTATATTACCATAAAAGGCACTTTAGTTATCGTTTACACCTTACTGCAAATTTTAAAACATGTTTCTAGTATAGTGATAAGCTAGGTAAAGGTCAAACTTTTTATACTTTTATATTCTTATTTATACCGAAATATCTCTAATTTCCTCAATATTGCTATCAATAATGGTCATTTACTGTAAATTTATAATTTTCTGACTTTTGTTTTACATTTTGTTATTTCTTACTCATTATCTTTTTTATAAATAAACTTAAAACTCAAAATCCTGAGAATAATAAAAAAAACAGTAAGTTATCCAATAAATTTTCTGGTTAACTTACTGTTCTAATTAATTTTTTATACTAATTTCTAATTTCCTTAAGAACTTCTACTAAATATTCAAAGCATCTACAAGTAGAAGATATACTTAAATGTTCATTTGGAGTGTGTATATCAATGATATTAGGCCCAAAACTAATCATATCTAAATCTCCAAGTCTTTCCTTAAGTATCCCACATTCTAATCCGGCGTGGATAGCTACAACTTCTGCTTCTTTTCCATACATTCTAAGGTATACATCTTTGCATATATCCCTTATTTTTGAATCACTTTTATATGGCCATTCTGGATATCCTGCGGCAGACTCAAATGTACCTCCCATAATTTCAGTTAAACATTTATTTCTTTCAACTATTTCTTCTTTCAATGAAAACACAGAACTTCTAACAGCACTATGATATTTTATATCACTTTCATTGGTTGTTACCACTCCAAGATTTGATGAACTTTCCACTAATCCTTCTATTTCAGAACTCATTGTGTTTACACCATTTGGATACAAATATGATAAACTAATTGCTTTAGTTGTAGTATCATCTGAAAATACTTTTTCTATTTTATCTTTACTTTCAGATAATGTTATCTTAAGTCCTGGATCTTTTGTGCTCAATTCTTTAGAAATATCACTATCTATCTTTGTTTTAGCTTCAATCAGTTCTTTTTCCTTTGATTGATCAATTGAAATAACCGCCATAGCTTCTCTTGGTATTGCATTATCTTTTGCTCCACCTTTTAATGAAACTAAATTAAAAGATACCTTATTTAAGATTTCCCTTAATACTCTTGCCATTAATTTATTTGCATTTCCTCTTTCTAAATGAATTTCAGCTCCTGAATGTCCTCCAGCTAATCCTTTAACTTCAATCACATATTCTTTTGTATTTTCTTTTTTATTTGTCCATTCAATAGGCAAAGTAGATTCAGTTCTAATTCCACCAGCACAGCTGACCCAAAGTTTTCCCTCTTCTTCTGAATCTAAATTCAAAACAATTTTTCCATCTAAATCTTTTGATCGTACAGCTTTAGCTCCAGTCATTCCTGTTTCTTCATCTGTTGTTATTAATACCTCTATAGCAGGATGTTCTATCGATGTGTCCTCCAATATTGCCATCGCATAAGCAACAGCAATTCCATCATCTCCTCCAAGAGTTGTATTATCTGCATATATATAATCATCTTTGACCACTAAACTTATTGGATCTTTTTCAAAATCATGAATTTTATCGTTATTTTTCTCACACACCATATCCATATGACCTTGTATTATAACTGTTGGAGCTTTCTCATACCCTTTTGATGCAGGTTTTTTAATAATAACATTTAGGGCATCATCTTGAATACATTCTAATCCTAAACTCTTTCCAAAGCTCAATAAATAATCACTTATTTGCTTCTCATTTCCAGAACCTCTTGGTATCTTACTTATTTCATTAAAATGATAAAAAATTCTTTTCCCCGTAATATTCTCTAAATTTTTCATTCTACTCTCTTCCTTTCATCAATTATATGATAGAATATGATTATACATATCTTTTCTTAGTTTATCATAAAATATTGCTATATTATGTATATTTTTATTATTTTATGATTAATTATTTCACACACTATAATATATATACAAAATTTTAATGTGAGGTGTTTATATGCAAAAAACAAAAATGATTTTTACTATTGGTCCAGCAAGCGATAATGAGGAGACTTTAAGAAAGTTCATTGAAATTGGGATGAGCGCTGCAAGATTAAACTTTTCTCATGGTACACATGAAACACACAAAGAAAAAATCGAACTAATCCAACGCCTAAGTAAAGAAATGAATTCTGCAACAGCTATAGTTCTTGATATTAAAGGTCCAAAAATCAGAACTCATAACTTTGTAAACGATGGTGTAACTCTTAATGACGGTGACGATTTCGATTTCATATGTGGTGAAGAAATTCTTGGTGATGAGAAAAGATGCTCAATCTCATATGATGTACTTTATCAAGATATAAAAGTTGGTGGAAAAATTCTTGTTGATGATGGCCTTCTAAAATTTAAAGTTACTGGTGTTGAAGGCAAAACAATTCATACAAAAGTTGTTGTAGGTGGTGAAATTAAAAATCATAAGGGCGTAAATGTACCTAATGTAGTTATTAAATTACCATCAATTACAGAAAAAGATATAGAAGATATAAAATTCGGATGCAAAATGGGCGTTGATTTTATTGCTGCATCTTTCATAAGAAAAGCCAGTGATATCTTAGATGTAAAGAAAGTTCTAAAAGAAAACCATGGGGAACATATAAAAGTAATAGCTAAAATCGAAAACCAAGAAGGTGTAGATAATATAGATTCTATCATCGAAGTAACTGACGCTGTAATGGTTGCCAGAGGAGATATGGGTGTTGAAATTCCAATTCAAAAAGTGCCTATAATACAAAAAATGATAATTAGAAAATGTAATGAAGCTGGTAAAGTTGTTATAACTGCAACTCAAATGCTTGATTCAATGATTAGAAATTCACTTCCAACTAGAGCTGAAGCTAGTGATATTTGTAACGCTATTTTTGATGGAACTGATGCAATCATGTTAAGTGGAGAAAGTGCTTCTGGTTGTTTCCCTATAGAAGCAGCAAAGACAATGTCAAAAATTGCTCAAGAAGCTGAAGAATACTTAGATTATAATCACTTAACTGCAAGACTTAGAGAACCATCACTTACTGACTACGCAGCTGCAATAAGTTATTCAGCATGTAGAACAGCTAACATCTTACATGCAAAAGCTATAGTGGCAGCAACTAAGAGCGGTGCTACTGCAAGACTACTTTCAAGATACAGATCAAAGGCTCCAATTATAGCTATAACACCTTACGAACAAGTAAGAAAAGGATTAAGCTTAAACTTTGGAATCTTCCCAATGCCTTGTAAAATGTTTAACTCAACAGATGAAATATTAACAGAAGCTAAAAACACAGTATTTAGTCTAAATTTCACACAACCAGGAGACGATATAATAGTTGCTGCCGGAATGCCAACAACTCAAACTGGTGGAACTAATATGTTAAAAATAGAAAAGATTTAATCAAAAAATTCAAAATGAAACAAGTATGGATGATTATCCATACTTGTTTTTCATATTTAAACTTCTGTTAATTTACTCAAATTTAAACCCTTTAAGTAATTCTCCTAAGGAAGTTCCACTTTCATCACTGTTGTCAATGTAATCAAGATATTCTTTATTAGTTTCTACAGCTTCCTTTATGCTCAATGCTATTCTTTTTTCTTCCCTATTGATACTTAGCACCTTAACTTTTACTTTTTGATTAGATTCCAATACATCTGAAGACTTTGCAATATGTTCGTCTGTAATCTCTGTTATATGAACTAAGCCTTCTATACCATCAAATAACTCAACAAACGCACCAAATGTAGTAAGACGTACAACCTTTCCTTCAAGTATATCTCCTTCATTAATGTCATTGCTATGAACTGTCCATGGCTCTTTAGTTACATCTTTTAATATTAATGATAATCTTTCATTTTTTCTATCAACACTACCTATAAATACCTCTACATTATCTCCCTCTTTAACTATATCTTCAGGCCTATTTACTCTCTCCCATGATAAATCCGAAATATGAATTAATCCTTCTACTCCTCCAATGTCAACAAAAGCTCCGAACTTAACTATTTTCTTAACAACACCGTTTCTTTTCTCTCCCTCTTTTAGATCATCCCATATATTTTTCTTATTTTTGTTATATTCTTCTTCTTCAATAATTCTTCTTGATGCTATAACTTTTTTGTTCTTAAAGTCTAATTCAGTAATTCTAACATCTAAATCTCTTCCTACTAAACTACTCAGCTCAATTCTTTCTCTGCTTGCAAGAGAGCCTGGAATAAACACTCTTACGTTACCATAGTATGCAATTACTCCACCCTTAATTTCTTCTTTCACATGTACTTTAATATTCTTTTTTTCTTTGAAACATTCACTTAACTCTTCTCTATCCTTTATTTCTAAAGCTTTTATTAAAGAAAGTTCAACATACCCCTCACCATCATTGGGAGACAGAACATAAACATAAATTTCATCATCTTTACTGACTACTTCCCTTGGATCCCTGTCATCTATGGATACCTCTTCTTTAACTATTAATCCATCGAAAGCATAATCTATATTAACCGAAACCTCCTTATCGTTTACATCTATAACCTTACCTTTTAATACATCTCCTCTATTTAGCCTTTTTACATCATATTGATTTAAAAGTTCGCTCATATTGCTTTCTAATTCTTCATTGGACATAGTATAATTCACTCCTCATTATAATTTTTCTTACTTACAATAATAGTCTAATAGAATCTTTTACACAAGTACGGTTTATTCTTCTACAAATATAATTATAATATAATCATTTTAAATTTAATCCTCATATTATCTTAATATAAAAATCCATATTGTTTTAATCTAATTATTCCCAAAATTATTTGCAATTTCATTATACAGTATCAAATACCATTTAAAAAGATATGAAATAACTATTATAAAGGAGAGATAATAACCTTTATTACGATATACAATTATAATCATCCTTTTTAGTCTTTTTTCATCGCTTTTCCATATTGTGTATAAGGAATCTTTTTTATATAATAAGTACATAATCTTTTAAGGGGTGATCACTATTCGTAAGATTAAAAAAAAATATGTTTTAACCATTTTTTTAACATTCATATTTATATTTTCTAATTTATCTTTAGATGCTATGTCATTTATAGGTATAAATACATCTAACAATACTACAGTCGCCTTTGCTAAATCAACTGGTAGTAGCAGTCGATCAAGCTCCAGCGGCAGCAAATTTAGTTCTGGCAGTTCAAAATCAAGTAATGGATTTAGTTCGGGATCTTTTAGTGGATCAAGTTCTTCTAGTAAATCCTCAACAAACACAAGTGGTGATTCAAGTAGTTCAAAGAGTGGTGAAGGATTTAAATCTGGTAATTTTTCGAATAGTGATTCTTCAAACTCAAATTCAAAGAATTCTTCTTCATCTTCAAGTAGTGGTGGATCACAAGGATTTAGTAGCGGTTCTTATTCTACAACTGATAGAAGTAGAACCACTGACCCTTCAACTTCTTCTAATACAAATGATAATAAAAATACTAATACTCAAACATATAATAGTGGTTCCAACAGACATTCATTCTGGCCATTCTTTGGTGGAGGATACTTTTATAGACCATTTTATTTTGGTTCACCAGCAAGTTCATTAATTAACACCTTAGTTTTAGCTGGAATATTCGTACTAGCTATTATATTAATAAAAAAATATTTAAATAATAAAAGAAAATAAAAATTATTTGGAGGTATAGGCATGGGAATTTTTTCAAGGATGTCAAATATGATTAAGGCAAAAGTAAACAACTCATTAGATGAAATGGAAAATCCAGTTGAATTATTAGACCAAAAACTAAGAGATATGGATGAACAATTCAATAAAGCAAAATTAAGTTCAGCTCAAATTTTAGGTAATGTTCATGAAATTGAGAAAAAACTAGATTCTGCTAAAAAGGAATCTGAAGATTATGATCAAAAGGTTAGATTAGCACTAAGCAAAGGAAATGAAGAATTAGCTAAAAGAGCATTAGCTAAAAAAGTTGAAACAGATAAAAAGGCTGCTTCTCTACAAGCAAGCTATGATAATGCTAAAATACAAGCAGATACTTTAAAGGCAAACTTACGTGCTTTAGAAGAAGAAATAACAAAAACTAGGAGTTACAGAGATGAGGCAGCTGCAAGATTTGCAAATGCTGAGGCTTCTCAAAAAGTTAATGAAGTTCTTGCTAATGTTCAAACTAAAAATAACTCAATACAAATTGATAGTATAGAAAGAAAAATTCAACGTAAAGAATCTCTTGCTCAAGGTTTAGGTGAATTAAGAGACCTAGATGATTTTGATAGCGAATTTAAGAAATTAGATGAAGTTGATTTGGATCTTGAATTAGCAAAATATAAATCTAATTAGGTGATAAAACATGGATAATGATAAGGACCTAAATTTTATTAACGAAGAACGAAGGTATTGGGGCAAAATTTATACAGATATAACTTATGCTATAAGTGAAATATCCCCATTTATTTCAGAAAGAGATTCAAAGATAAGAAAATATTTCTCTAAATCACCTATTCTTAAGGACTATATGAAGCTTTTAGATTCTGCTGAAGCTGACTGCAAGAAAAAATCCTTATTTTCAATGTTTAAATCTAGTCCTAGCATAAACTTACTTCAAGATTTTAAAGCTAAAAATAGAGAAAACTTTAAACAGTTAGAAAAATGCTCTCATTGTGAATGCTTGAGTTGTGCATTTGATTGTAATTTCAAAAAATGTTCAAGCTGTAGAAGCGGTTCTCTAATTTGCTCCTGTGATAAAGAAAGAGTCAATGTAAGAAAATTTGATAATTTTATGCTAGAACTTACTAACAACGATACCGGTATCTCTTCAAAATATAATGTTTTAGCTGTCGTTGAAGACTGTACTTTAGATAATTTGTATATTCTTCTAGAAAATTTCAACAACTCTAATGATAAGCTAGTACTATACTATTACCCTGGAATAAAAGAAGATAGTTACGGAGAGATAACTGATCCCAACGAATTTGATTTTGTAGTAGAAACTTATCAAAATGCAGAGTAGTACTATTAAAAATCTATTATCTAATAATATAGAAGTTATAGTTCAAAATTGATTTATAAAAGCAAATCTTTCTCAGAATAAAATGGAGATACGTATCTTTATGATAAAGATACGTATCTCCATTTTTACTAGTTACTCATAAGTTTAAATTTTCAAAATGAATATGATTCTTATATCTATAATACTTTAACCTTCATCATACATTGAAAATTGTTGTATTTCTAATTCTTTTCTCTTTTCCATCTCATTGAAACAATAATTTATTATATCACTTCTTTTTATTATCCCTATAAAAGTACCATCATCATCTGTTACAGGCACAAAATTTTGACTTACAGCTAACGATATTAAGCTTTCTATATTTGAAGTTATAGAAACAGACCTATGAGTTGTTTTTCTATAAATGTCTTTAACTTTAACAGATTCTATGTTTTTAAAATTCAAATTATGTGTATTTTTTAGCTTCCACAATAAATCTCCTTCTGTTAGCGTTCCAACATATTTTCCTTCTCTATCTATAATAGGAATAGCTGTATATCCGTAGCATTCCATTTTCTCCATAACTTGTTTCATAGTTGCATCTTGATTTTCACATATAACTTCATTTTTGGGTGTAAGAAAAAAGGCTATATTCATAAATAAAATCCTTTCATTCAATGTATTCGTTTTGTTCTTCTTCACAAAACTATTTTATCATATCTCGGATTAAATTTCTTTAACTAAATTCTTACTTATTTCTGAATATATACTGAAATCACCTTTTTTTCTCACTATTCTCTAACTTATAGATATAATTTAAGTACGCTTCATCTTTCAATACACTATTAACTTCGTTATATCCATTCTCTCCTTGAAGAGTCTTTTTAACCAGAACTTCGCATAAAACATTGCACTTACATTTCGGACAAGTGCCTACAGCTGCAAATCTCCAATTTAAAAGCTTTATAGGAGTTTGTAAATCAATTTTTTTCCCACACTTAGGACACTTTAGCATTAATTTTTCTTCTTTTATTTTTATACTCTCAAGATCTGATACCTGTATGGCAGGCATATTATATATATCTTTAACTATATAATTTTTTATCACTCTAGAATTATATACTCTTCTAAATACCTCTACGGTATATTTTGCATCATTTAAAGCATCATGTAATTTTGTATCATCTACTTTAATTTTCAATTCATCTAAAGCTGACTTAAGCCCCAATGCTTTTTTATGAGCTAAAATTTTAGTAACATATTCTTGAATATCGAGATATTCATTTAACCATCTTAAATCATTATAATTATAATGATGGGCGTTAATAATTAATTCTGCAACGTCATCCTTTGCCCATGAACATAAAACATCTCCATCTTCAAACATATCCTTTAATTTACTTATAGCTTCTTCAAAAGATACTCCTTTTTCATTAAGTATATCCATATCTATTTTAGTGATTTCTGTTACTATTGGATTAATTACCGGAAATATTTTAGGCTTAATATATTCCCTAATTTCTTTTATAGGTTTCATATATTTATCTACTTTTACTGCACCTATTTCTATAATTTCATTTTCTAAACTTATTGAATCAAACTCGCCATATTTTTCAAAAAAATCTTTTTGATAATTAGTTATATTTTTTAAATTATTAAATTCTAAGTCAATAATAATGTACCCCATGCTTAATCCTTTCTAATGCTAATTTTTAATTCTTTAAACTCAATTATTTATACTTCTATCCCTGCAAGCTTCATTAAATGAATTGCATTTTGTGTTGTACTTCTTCCTTCTCTAAGAATATAGTCAAATTTGATTTTATTATTTTCATAAAATTCTCTAAAATTATAATTTATTATCTCTTCACTTTCATTTTCTAAATCACATAATTCAAAGTCATGAGTAGAAACAAGCCCAACCCCTCCGTATTTAATTAATTGTTTAATCAATACAGATGCACCAGTATGCCTATCTCTTGAATTAGTTCCCTTAAATATTTCGTCTAGTAGAAAAAATACACTTTCTCCTCTTTTACATGCCTCTATTAATATTTTTATTCTTAAAATTTCTGCATAAAATGACGAAATATTCTCTTCTAAATTATCTTTTGTTCTCATGCAAGTGTATATCTTCATAATTCCACAAGAAAATTTATCCGCATGCACTGGTGCTCCGATGTAACTTAAAACCAGATTAGTACCAAGTGTTCTTAAAAATGTACTTTTTCCAGACATATTGGAACCCGTGATTAAAGAAACCTTTTGATTACCAGTCATCAAAAATGTATTTTCAACTGCTTTTTCTCCTAATAAAGGATGACCTATATTCACTGCAGTTATTTCATTTTTATCTAAAATAACAGGATACGTCCAATTTTCATTTTCAAATGGCAAATTACATACACTAACTAATGCATCTATTTTATGCATTACTTCTAACCAACCTTTAAGTTTATTCCCATTCTTTTCTCTCCATTTTTCTAAACTTCTTAATAGGAATACATCAGAAAATAATAGTATATTAAATAACAGATAATATGCATTATATGAACTATTTCCTATCCAATCCAAGATATTAGAAAAAGCTTTCATCTCTTCCTTACAACTTAATTTATCACTTTTCAACTTTCCTTGTAAATTCTTTAAATATTGTGAATCAAAATTTTCTTCTTCTATTAGAAATAAAATTTTACTATACCCATATATGCTATTTTTTATGGATTCAAATAATTTAATCTCTGTACCCATGCTTTTAGATAACACTTTAACAACGATAAAGTTCACCATAAGATTTAAAAGTAGAAATGATTGTGGTATTACCTTTACTATTGCTAAATATATCGAGAAAATTGTTACTAAAATAAAAGTACATGCAATAACAATTCTCAGCGGACTTGATGATTCTGTCCCTTCACTCCAATTAATTAAGTTATCTAAGTCTATATCTTTTGATTTTTTCAAACTGCCCTCAAGAACTAAATTTTGCCTCCAGACAGCTTTACTACTCAATTCCTTTACAGCTTCTTGTCTTTCAGCAATATCAAGCTTATTCAAATTCCCTTCATTTTTTAGTAATTTTACTAGTTCTTCTCTTCCTCCTTTAGTTACTGTATCATTAATATATTGAAAAATCGAGTTATTGCCAAATACGTCCAAATCATCTATAAATGGATGCTTATAGTCCAAATACTCTGAACCAGAATCCTCGAAACTCGTAAAATCGCCACTTAATCTTTTTATTCCCTTCTCATTAATTTTCATTATCGTATTTATCTTTTCTCTGTATTGAATTATATTATTGTGATAAAATATCAAAACAATAAAGATACCAATAAAAAATATAGTTGAGATCAATATTAGATTTAATTTATTCTGACTATATAAAATATAATCAGTTAATACCCCTAAAATCACTACAAACAACCTGCTCCATCCAATAATTTTCACCTTATAGTTCAGGTCTTTTGTTTGTCTTAAACATCGTTGTATGTTCTCTTTATAAAATTCTTCTGCTAAACTCATAATTCCTCCTAACATAATAATTTTATTTTTATAAGCAATCTTTTTGTTGACTATAAACTAAACTTCGTAATTTAAATTTAAACAAAACTCAAATAATTAATATAAATTAAACTATTGTTCCAATTCTATATCACAAATAAAATAAAGCTCATTAAGCTATCTTATTTTTAATTCAGGATATTTTAATCTACCTTGTTATCTTGTGCAATCTAT
Source organism: Clostridium sp. YIM B02500 (assembly GCF_022324665.1). NCBI lineage: Bacteria > Bacillati > Bacillota > Clostridia > Eubacteriales > Clostridiaceae > Clostridium > Clostridium sp. YIM B02500. Next base: position 83,824 of record NZ_JAKGTE010000007.1, read on the forward strand.
TTTATTATTACCTCATATCCATTTTAGCTGTATGTAGTGAGTAATTCATATATAAAATACATATTCCATAAGTATAATATTACCATAATAAATTCGATTTATATTCCTTTGTTTAAATTATTTTTTCATTAAACTTATAGATATTATTAAAACACTAAGATAATTTTTTTATTTAAGTCAGAGACATCTACCTAATATGTGATTTTATTAACTCCAAGGATTAAAATTAAAAGGATTATTTCCAATATAACCTTGAAAATAATCCTCAATCTTTATTAAAGTTAATCTAGTCTATTCTTTAGATAAGCACTTGTATATCTCATCCAAATTGTATCTCATAGCTTCTATATAATTTTTGTCATCTTCTTTTGATTCTAATGTAAGTATTGGAACTACATCAGCTTGAACTTCTTTTGCTAAAGTTTCCGAAACTTTAGGACTCGCTAACGACTCTGAAAAAACAGTCTTTATATTATTATCTTTACAAAAACTTACTAAGTCTTTTAATTGCTTAGGAGTTGGCTCACCCTCTGCAAATAAATTTTCTACTGATTTTTGAGTTAATCCGAAGTCTCTGCATAAATATCCAAATGCAGCGTGACCTGTTATGAAATTTTTCTTACTTAATGTATCAAATTTGGGTTTATATTCACTATATAAACTCTCTAATTCCTCTTTAAATTTATTGTAGTTTTCTTCATAATAATCCTTATTTTTCTCATCTAACTTTACTAGTGTATCTTTTATATTACTTGACTGGATTTCAGCATTTTTTAAACTTAGCCAAGCATGTGGATCAACCGCATCCCCCTCTTGCCTGGTTTCTATACCAGTACTTGAATCTACAACAATTACATTAGTATTCTTAATAGCTTCATTTACTTGACCTACCCATTCTTCCATGCCTAAGCCATTATAAATAAACGCATTACTCTTTGTTAATTCCTGAAAATCTTTGGTTTTAGGCTCATAATCATGTGGCTCCATATTATCAGGAACTAGACATATAACATCGGCTTTATCACCAGCTATCTTCTCTGCGAATTCTTTTAATGGATATATTGAAACTGCAATTTTTAATTTATCTTCAGTTTTGTTTTGTATTCCAGTATTTGCATTAGCTCCACATCCGATTAGCATAAAACTTACTAATACCGCTAGCGCTCCCGAAATTATTTTCTTCTTCATATTATACCTCCAGTTTGCATCTGATTTGCATTTGCAACTCTGTTTATAATATTACTGTTAAAGTTTAAATATGTCAAGATTAGTTAAATATTAATTTAGGATAGTATTATCAATTCAAATTAATTAAATTATAATCATACTTATTTCTATCAAGAATAATCTTTTCTATTTTTTGACATGTAAGGAAAATTACTTGCTCAAAATTTTCATTCATAAGAAGATTTAGTGCCCGCTCTCTTCTCTCATCATCATATTGGACAAGAGCATCATCTAAAAATATTGGGATTCTTTTATTTTTAAACAACATATTTATAAATGATAACCTTAATGCTAAATACAGTTGATCCTTAGCACCATTGCTTAGTATTTCCCCTTCGAATAGTATTCCTTTATTTCTAATCTTTAGCTTATAGTCTTCTGATATCTTAGCTTCTTCGTAATCATCATTTGTTAAGAAATTAAATTTCTTTATAATTTTCTTATTCATATCTGGTCCAATATTCTTTTTTATCTCATCAAATGCTTCTTGAATCAAATTACTAGCTAACTCTAATGCTTTAAATTCTTTCTCCAACTTTTTAGTTTTTTCTTCATTCATTAATATTTCTTCTTCTATCTCTGAAATTTCCCTTTTACCTAAATACCTTTTTTCTATAAGATGTTCTAAATCCTTTATCTCCTTCTCGATTTTCAACAATTCATTAGACTTCGCTCTAATCTCTGAGTCTATTTCTTCTTCAGATTCATAAGAATAGTTTATGTCCTGACTAATAATTTGTTTCATTTCTTCCTTTATTTCATCTATATTTCTATCTTTTATTAAAACCTTATATGTTTCCTCTACACTTTTCAATGCACTTTTAATTTCATTCATTTTATTTATTTTTTCTTTATACTCTCTCAACTTAACATGCATATCTACTATTTCTATATTTTCTAATCCAAGTACATGAGTTTTTTTTCTTATCTCATCATCTTTATCAGCTAATTGTTCATTTATATTTTCTATATCCTTATTAATTGTATTAATCTCGTATTCCTTTATAAGTATTTCTTCTTTTTGTTTTTCATAGAATTCCAATTGTTCTAGCACCTCATCTAAAGACTTGCATCCTAAAACATTATACAAAGATGCTATCACACCTTTATTTCTATTATAATTTGATTTTAATTTAGTAATATCGTATCTGTTAATCTCCTCTTCCTTATTTTTTATTAATAAAATCATATTATCTTTATAATCTATATACTTATCATATTGATTTATCTTACTAATAAAATCTTCATAAGATACTGAATTAGTTTTGTTTATATAAACATCTAATCTTTTTTCATATTCTTCTATTCTTTCTTTTAGCTCATCAATTGATATATTATTTTTCCTAAAAATCTCTGAACTTTTAATTAATAAGGAATATTTGAAATATACTATTCCTATTATAATAAATATAGGTATAAATATAATCATAATGGGAATTATTTGCTTCAACATACTGTATATAAAAGCAGAAATGCAAATTGCTCCAATAAAATAAATACAATTTATTTTTTTATTTAAGCTATTTAAGTCTCCTTCCGACTTACTATAATCCTGATTCTCCATTTTATATTTTAATTCCTTTAATCCTTCTTTATAAGAATTAAGTAATCTCTCTATTTCTTCTCTATTATTTTTTATAAAATCTAAGTTACTAATGCTAGAAGCCTGCTTGCTTATATCCATCTTGAATCCAGCTATTGAATTTTTTATATTTATGATATCATTAAGTTTTTCTTCTAAATTCCTCTGGTCAACTTTTAATGTATATATTTTTTCTTTTATATTACTTCCCATCGAAGAAAAAACTTTATAATTTATCATTTTTTCGTTTTTTACTCTTAATTCTTCTTCTGATTTATAAAGTTTATTTAACTTTTCTTGTTTTACGTCTAATAAACTTAGATATCTAGCACACCTTTCATTAATTTCATCCAAATATTCAGCTGTTATATATTCCTCACCCTTTTTAAGTTCTTCGATTATTGCATCCTGTTTTCTTTTAAGCTGCTCCCCTTTAACTAAATAGCTACTTATTTCTTTGTAGTCTTTTTGAAGTTTTATCTTCTTAATGTACTTTTTATATAAATCTAGCTTTTGAATTTGTTCTTTTATGTTGCTTTTAACATCTTTCTTCCTTAATAAGTTTTCCTCATTTTGCACGTTTTCTTCAGCTAATTTATATGCTTCCCATAACTCTGTTTTTAGTGAATTATTTTTCTCTTTTAATAAATCAATCTCTCCACCTTTTCTTATTCCTAGCAATTGCTTCTTCTTCTTTTCTAATTTCTCAATTACTTTTTTTACAGAAGTATTTTCATCTCCAACATTGTAAACATTGGTTAGCTTCTCCATTATTTCTTCTTCTTTATCTTTGGATATAACTACTCCTAATTGTCCTATAAATAACGTCTTTATAAAAGTAGATAAATTTATATCGAAGAAATACCTTCCCGGCTCATTTTTATATTCTATTTGTAAGCTCTCTCCCGTTATTTCATCTAAGATTTCGCATTCATCTTCTTTTTTTGTTATACCAAATCTTCTTTTTATAATGTAGCTTTTTCCTTCATGTTCTATTATTAATTCTCCAGAAATATTCTCTCCAGATAGAGGCATGTATCTTTTTCTATCGTTTAGTTTACTTCTAGAATTTTCAATCCCATACAGCCATATCTTGATAAAATTCTCAATTGAACTTTTTCCCTTTTCGTTTTTTCCATAAATTAAATTGAATCCTCTGCTTAAATCTAGGCTTTTATCTTTAATCCCTGCAAAAGCTTTTATATTTATTTTTTTAACTATCAAAAGCTTTCACCTCTTTCATAAAATTTACTTGAATACAATTTCTTTCGATACTATTTTCGAATATATTAATTCTATAATTTATAAATATCTCTTTAATCAATTTACATCTCATTAATTCTTACCTCTTCACCTGAGATGCTTTGAATTCCTATCTTTAAAGCCAAAGAAATAATTTCTCTATCTTCCTCCGTTGTAACATTCTGTAGCTCTTCATATATTTTTTTTGCAAATATGCTTTTTAATGAGTAGCCTTTTATCAATTCGGTTATATCTAACTTAATTTCACTTTTGTCAATAATCTTCACAAAATAGAATTCATCTTTAAGTAGTTCTTCAAGTAATTCTTCACTTAATGAAAATTCATCAGATATTTGCCCTTTTAAAATAATCTTATAAAAATTATTCTTTCTATCATCCTTAGGTATTTCTGATATAATTCTATTTTTTACTTCGTTATATCCAAAGCACCTGTCAATATTTATTCCCTTCTCATAGTAATTTCTTACTGATGTTCTAATAAACCGGCTTTCTACAAATCTATTCTTAATCTCTAATAATACTATTCCTTTATCTTCAAGCTCATCAAACCCCCTTCCTTGAGGGCATCCGCTATAACTGTAATATGTGTTACCTATCTTCTTAACTTCCGAAAACTTATGTCTATGTCCTAGTGCTATATAATCCAAATCGCTTTTAATTATATCTTCTTCCATAATTGGATTGTAATTATTTCCTTCCTTTACACTAGAAACTTCTCCATGTATAACCATTATGTTGTTATATTCGTTGATTCTCTCAACATCTTTTAATAAAGATTTACTGACATGTGTGGTATTAAACCCAGCTCCCCAAACAACAGTCTTTAAATCCTCTAATATTACTTTTTCAACACTTCCTTTAAAAATATGAACATTACTTGGCCAATCTACAATGCTATAGAAAGATTTTTCATTAAAAGGATCATGATTTCCAGGACTTATAAAAACTTTTACCTTGCTAATATTTTCAAAACAGCTTTTTATAAAATGAAGTGTAGTTTTCTTTACAGATAAATTATCAAATACATCTCCTGCTATTAGTAAAATATCTATTTCTTCATTTAAAGTTATTAGCATTATGTTCTCAAAAACTTGTTTTAATTCTTCTTTACTCTTTAGTGCTAGCTTTGGTGTCATTCCACTAAAAGGAGTATCAAAATGTATATCTGCTATATGTAAAATTTTAATTTTTCTCATACTATCACACCTAAACTTTTTTATATAACGAACTTTTGTTCTAATTTTACCACGAAATTTGCGAACAGTCCAAAATGATTATTATGCACGTTTATAATTCAAACCTCTATATAATATTTGCTCAAAAAACAGGAGATGTATTATACCTTTGTATAATACATCTCCCATTTTTTAGAATATGATTAGATTATCCTAACATACATAGAATCAATATTAAATTATAAAATTTCATTAGATTCTATGTTCATATTCTTCTACCATTCTTTTTACCATTTCTCCGCCTACTGAACCACATTGTCTAGAACTCAAGTTACCATTGTATTCTTTAAATGGTATTCCTAGTTCTTGAGCTACTTCGTCCTTGAATTTTTCCAAGCCACGTCTTGCTTCTGGAACTAATGTCCTATTATTGTTGTTTGACATAACGATCCCCTCCTCGGCTAATTGATAGAATCAGTAAACAAAACTCTAAAAATTTTATCTACCGATAATAGTATTTTAACCTTACGATTATTTATTATTCTCATTAATATAAGGACATTTTTCAATATTTATCCTCTATTAAATATTAAAATAGAAATCTCTACTCAATATAAATTTATCGATTTTACTATTGCACTACTAAATTCAATTTATTCTATACAACTATCTCTTTAAATGTTGTTTCTATATCTCTTTTTATATCAGTAAATATATCACTCTTATCTTTAATAAAAGAATTTAGCAAATCAATTGTTATTGAATTAAATTCAATAATATCTTTATCTGTAATTAAATTATCAGCCTTGCCTCTTTGTAAATACTTATTCATATCCTTAAAGAATCTATACACTTCATCTTTAATTAAATCCTTTGACATTAAGTCTTCTTTCATATTTAATAATCTTTTTCTAATATCTAATGCTTTTAATGGAAATAGTAAATACATATTTTTTTCGCTTAATTGCTTAAAATCATATTTCCATCCTTTGATTATATTAATTGTATAATCTAGATTTTTTTCCTTAGCTTCTGATTTAATTGGATACACATCAGGAACTTCAATATTGGAATTCAATATTATCATTGATTTAGAATACTTATGCTTCAAAGCATATTCACTTTTATTTACACTTTTCCTCTTTTTTGCATTAAGGCTTATTACATTGTGATTATTCGATAAATTTACCTTAGTTATCATTATTGCTATATTTTCGGCATCATTAACGTGAAACTGTACCCTGTATTCAAACTTCCTATACTCATCTTCTGCTAGTATCTTCAAATCATAATTTGAATCTTCTAACTTAATATCTTCATTTATATCTATATTTTTTTTAGTCTTATTATATTTCATTCTCGCATCCATATTTAAATCATCATTATATAATGAATTTACAAGCTCAATTATTGTTGTATTATTTAACAAAAAAATTCTCTCAATAATTTTATTTAGGTTCTTTATACCACCATTCTTATTGAATTCCTCATTATGTCTTATTTTCGAATTATTAGCTTCATCATCTTCTTTGAAGCAATTAAACTTCTCTCTAAAAGATATATAGGACTTATTGCTTTCTTTTTCATTAATAGTATTATTAGTTGATTTTGCCAATCTATTTTTATTCTCTATTCCTTTTTTTCTAACTTCGTTTAGCAAAACTAATTTATTCATATCGTATTCCACCTCACAATGGATTATTACCATAATATGTCTTCAATATTCAAATATTGAATGTATTTTATAATAGCTCATTCACAAGACACAAAATAGTTTTTATAAATACATAATTATTTATGTTTACATATAGTTCATTATATTAATAAAATTATATACTTTTTCTGGGAAAGGTCAAGTTATTTTCTACATTTTATACTAAATTATTCTCTTTTTACTTATTTTTAGCTAATTATTTACACGGATATACAAACCAATCAGATGCATTTCTGTAACTCTAAAATATACTTTTTTTATAAGCCATACATTTTTGTACATAAAAAAGCCGTAGTACAACGTACTACGACCTTTGTGGCAGGGGCAGTAGGATTTGAACCCACAACCAATGGTTTTGGAGACCACTACTCTACCGTTGAGCCATACCCCTAAGACATTAAGTATTGTATCATGTGTTTATCATTTATGTCAACAATTTTATTATTTTAATTTTTAGTAATCATTCAAATCAATAAATTATTATAATAATCTTAACACCCCAATGCACCAAACAAACTTAACTAAATAGTAGTTTTTTTAAATACTTCTTGTTTAACTACTCATATTATTTTATAATAAAATATAATACTTTGATAGTCAAAATATTTTATTGTCGAATTTTTCGTGAAAGGATATATGTAAAATGAATTTTAATTCTCTTAAAATTGGAAATTTAGTTGCTCCTATTCCTATTATTCAAGGGGGTATGGGAATTGGTGTTTCATCTTCTAATTTAGCTGCTGCTGTTGCTAATGCTGGTGGAATTGGAATCATCTCTGCTGCACAACTTGGTTATAATGAAGATGACTTTGAAAAGAACCCTTTAGAGGCGAATTTAAGGGCTTTAAAAAAACATATTACTATTGCTAAAGCTAAAGCAGTAAATGGCATTATAGGTATTAATGCTATGGTAGCAACTAATAATTATGAAGATCATATAAAAACTGCAATAGAAGCTGGAGTTGATTTAATAATCTCTGGTGCAGGACTTCCTACTATGTTACCTAAAATAGTAAAGAATTCCTCTGTAAAGATTGCACCAATAGTTTCTTCTTTAAAAGCAGCAAAAGTAATTTTGAAACTTTGGGATAAGCACGATAATGTAGCTCCAGATCTTGTTGTAATTGAGGGACCAAAAGCCGGCGGTCATTTGGGCTTTAAAGTTGAAGAGTTAGAAGATGAAAATTTAGATTTTGATAAATCTGTTGTAGATATAATAAATGAAACAAAGAAGTACGCTGAAAAGTATAATAAAGAAATCCCAGTAGTAGTTGCTGGCGGTGTTTTTGATGGATATGATATTGCTAAATATTTAAAATTAGGTGCTAGCGGCGTTCAAATGGCAACGAGATTTGTAGCAACTGAAGAATGTGATGCTTCGGATGAGTTTAAAAATGCCTATGTTAATTGTAACAAAGATGATATTCAAATAGTAAAAAGTCCCGTTGGAATGCCAGGTAGAGCTATGAAGAATACATTTGTAAAGAAAACTAGCTCTGAGAGAGAGAAAATAACTCATTGTTATAATTGTTTAACACCTTGCAACCCTGCTAATACACCTTATTGTATAAGCAAAGCTTTAATAAATGCAGTAAAGGGTAACCTTGATGAAGGTCTCATATTCTGTGGTGAAAATGCAAGCAGAATAACAAAAATCACAACAGTGAAAGAGCTTATGGACGAATTAGTATCTGAAATTAAGAAAGCTTAAAAAATAGACTATTTCAAAGAACTTCCTTATCACGAGGATATCTTTGAGATAGTCTATTTTATTTACAATAATATTATTTTAGCATTTCATCTATAAACTATACATTTTTGAAAGCTATTACTTCAACCTCGCATAATACTCCTTTAGGAAGCTCCTTTACGGCAACGCATGAACGTGCTGGATTACTAACAAAATACTTAGCATATACTTCATTAAAGCTAGCAAAATCACTCATATTTGCAATAAAGCAAGTAGTCTTAATTACATTTTCAAAATTAATATCATTAGCTTCTAATATAGCTGATATATTTTTCATTACTTGAGTTGCCTGCTCTTTTATATTACTTCCTACAACCTCACCAGTTGATGGATCCAACGGTATTTGTCCTGATGTAAATAATATATTTCCAAATCCTATTGCCTGAGAATATGGTCCAATTGCTGCTGGTGCCTTTTTTGTATTTGTTACTTCTAACATTTTATAATCCCTCCAAATCAAAATTAAGTTATATTAATTTACTTTTTATTAATACCATCATTATTTATATCTATTGATTTAAATTCATATCTCTAATAGGGAAAATTAAGTATTATAAATAAGGATTTCCTTATGATCCTAATTCTTTGTTGTTGTAATCAAATTTTTTTATATAAAAAAATCGTAGTACAATGTACTACGATTTTTGTGGCAGGGGCAGTAGGATTTGAACCCACAACCAATGGTTTTGGAGACCACTACTCTACCGTTGAGCCATACCCCTAAGACAATAATCATTATATAACATATCTATAAAGAAAGCAACATATTTTTATAATTAATTAATTATCAGAAAATAAGACTACACTAAATATAAAATACTTTATATTTGTATCCAAATTTTAAAGATTCCTTAGTGTAGTATATAATCACATCTAGTAATAAAAATAAGAACAAATCCCAAATAAGTAATTCTATTTTGCATTACTAGAATTTACGACTTCATTAGGCTTAGCCCATTTTGACAATTCTTTTATATTGTATAAAATCAAATCATCAAAAGACATATCTCCATAATATTTCCACAACTTTATAGTATTATAACCTGACAAATCTAATTTTGTTCCTTTTTCACCATCAACTATTATTATTATCTTTTTAGGATCTAAATTATTAATCTTTATGAACTCACTTAACTCATGATTATCAAGCTGAATAGTGTTTAAATTTAAAGACTTAGTTAAATAATCAAAATCATTATTTAATGTAATAAATTTATATTCACTTAAGGATTTTATTTTCTCACTATATTCCTTTATGCTAGTATCAAAATTTTTGATAGCTTCATTATAATTTTCCTCATAATAATCTCTATTTTGAGGATCTCTATCTTGAATAGCTGCTTTTACATTGTATAATGCTATTTTATACTCTTCTATACCTTCAAAATAGTAAGGATTTTCTTTAGTGTCATTATCGTGCCCATAATTTAATAATTTTATGCCTCTAGCTAAATTTATTATCCCAAGATTTCCTTTCTTCAATTCACTAATTAGTGAATCACTCCATGGTTCAAAAGATGTACCAGAATATATAAATAAATCCATATTGGATATATTATTTAAAACATCTTCACTATATTTAAATTCACTAATATCTTTCTCATTAGTAAACATATACTCTGCATTATTCTTTTCCTTTATAATTTTTTTAACCATATAATATTGTGGTTTATTAACTGTCATTATATTTAGATATTTATCTCTGCTTTCAGTTCTATTATTCTCAGTATTAGCTAATAAAGGATTTGAAAAAAAACTCATACCAAAAGACAATGCTATGGTTATTATCACCATGGCAAAGGTAATTTTCTTCAAAGACAAGTCACCTCCAAAATTTAACTGACTTCATTCATAACTTTCTTTTTAATATGTACTGTAATTAATTTCTTAAGTTAATTATTAATTAACATTTATTAGGTTAAACATAAAATAATTCACTTTTATACATTGAATTATATATGTTACCTCCGTAATTAATCTGTTAATTAAATTTTAGCATATACCTGTTCTTATTATACCAACTAATTTAAAATAAATATATACAAATTTATTACATTTTTTTGAATGCTTATTTCCTGTTTTATATAATTAAATTAGTTAATACATTATTAATTTGCTTTTATGCAATTTTGAGATAAAATAAAAAGATGAGAGTTTTTAGATTTAACAATTATTAGGTTCTATACATAATAACTATATGTAAGTTATTGATATAAAATTCTAATTAATAAGAATTAATTCTCACTTAAAGGAGGCACTTCATGGAATTTGAAATTTATAATGTAGATGATACTGCTAAATTAGGAATAAATTTAGGCAAATTATTAAATGCCGGTGATATAATCTGCTTAACTGGTGATTTAGGTGTAGGTAAGACTCATATTACAAAGGGCATAGCTAAAGGATTAGGCATTAACGATAATATTACTAGTCCAACATTTACTATAGTGAACGAATATGATAGCGGTCGATTAAAGCTCAATCATTTCGATGTTTATAGAGTAAGTGATCCTGATGAAATATATGCAATTGGATTTGATGATTATATATTTTCAGATGCAGTATCAATAATAGAGTGGGCAAATTATATAGAAGAAATTCTACCAAATGATTTACTTCATATAGATATAAAGAAAGATTACAGCAAAGGCGAAGATTATAGAAAAATCACGCTAAATGCTTATGGAAAAAGATATGATTATATAAAGGAGTTGAAAATATGATTATTCTTGCCGTAGATTCATCTTCTAAAGTGGCAACTGCTGCTTTGATGAAAGATGATAAACTACTTGGAGAAATTACATTAAACGATAAGAAAGAACACTCTATAATACTAATGTCTATAATTCAAGAGTTGCTAAACAATAACAACTTAAGTATTGATGATATTGATGGCTATGTTATTTCGAAGGGTCCCGGTTCATTTACTGGACTTAGAATAGGCATGGCAACAATAAAAGGTCTTAGCTTGGGAAGTAACAAGCCTTACATTAGTGTTTCTAGTTTAGATGCACTTGCATTTAGCGTATCTAATTTCGATGGTATAATATGCCCTATAATGGATGCTTTAAGAAATAGTGTTTATACTTCACTATATAAAGGAGAATATACTTGCTGCAATAACAATAATGCTTCAAATTTACCTATAAAATTGGAACGTCTATTAGATTATTCAGCATTGGATATTGATGAACTTATAGAAATAATTAAATCCAAAAATGAAAAAGTTATTTTTATAGGCGATGGTGTTGATAAATATAAAGATTATTTGATTGATAATTGTCCAAATTCATATTTTCCTCCTAATCACCTTAATTTAATTCGTGCCTCTTCATTAGGTGAAATAGGCAGTGCACTATTAAAGAACGGAGAATATGACGATCCAAATTCTGCTCCGGTTTATCTCAAAAAATCTCAGGCTGAAAGAGAATACGAGCAAAGGATGAGATTATAGTGAATATAGCTATAAATTTAATGAAAGAAGAAGATATAGATGAAATTTTAGATATAAGCTCGTTGAGCTTTTCTATATGCTGGAGCAAAAATTCTTATATACAGGAACTAACCAATCCTGTTGCTAAATATTTTGTTGCTAAAGTTGATAATAAAGTTGTAGGATTTGCTGGAACATGGATAGTATTGGATGAGGCTCATATAACAAACATAGCAACACATCCAAACTATCGAAAACAAGGGATAGCCTCTAAAATCCTAGAAGAATTAATATCTTATTGTAAATCTCAAGGGTGTGTAGCATATACTCTCGAAGTTAGAAAAAGTAACGCCGCTGCCAAAGCCCTTTATGAAAAATATAACTTTAAACAAGAGGGAATTCGAAAAGGGTACTATGAAGATAACAAGGAAGATGCTATTTTAATGTGGTTAAAGGAGTAATATCTCAATTACAAATTTCTGTGCTTAGGTAAACATATCAAAGAGACAATTCATGCAATCATTATGTTCAAATTGCATAAATTGTCTCTTTACACTTATCATCAATTTATATGTAGCAAAAAACTACCTCTAATAATTGATTTACTTATATTCTATATCAATTCAATTTCATTACTTTCTAACACATCTATAATTGGTTGATTAGGCTTTTCATCCGTTATTATAGCATTTATATCATCAATCATTGCAAATTTATAATTACCATCTACAAAAAATTTCTTGTTCTCCATAACTAAAAATGTCTTTTTACTCGATTGTATTATTGTGGCCTTAGTAATTCCATCCTCAATTTCAAAAGTAGTTATACTTTTATCAAAGGCATCAATTCCACAACTTCCTATAAAAGATTTATCAAATTTATATTTTTTAATAAAATCATTAGTTGAAGATCCAATAAAACCATTAAGAGATTTATTTAAAACCCCAGCCGCAACTACAACAGTAATATTATTGGCTGCCTTTGCTAAAATATTTGCTATCTCCAACATATTGGTTACTACGGTTATTCTTTTTTGAGTTGTTAAAATAGATTTAGCTATAAGAATATTAATTGTTGATAAATCTAAAAATATAGTTTCCCTATCTTGTATTAGTTCTAAGGCTTTCTTAGCAATTATGCTTTTAGTTGAAATATCTATCTTCTCTCTTTCTGAAATGTCATACAACTGCGATGATTCCCTTATTTGAATCGCACCTCCATACGTCCTTTTCAGCTTTCCTGCATGCTCCAGTTGTTTTAAATCTTTTCTAATACAATCTTCTGTCACATTAAACTTTTTGCTTAAATCCTTAACTTTAACTTTTCCATATGTATTTAGAATATTTAATATTTCGTTTAGTCTCTCTTCTGTAAACATATCTATGCATTCTCCCATTTTTTATTATTTAGGACCTTGTGGTAAATAATTAATCTAAATATATTATAAGGGACTTTCAAAATATAACAAAATTATTTTGATAGCCCCTTATATCTATTGTTTTTAAATATTTTATTCTTATTTATAAATTTTCTAAAATAATTATATAGTCAAATTTAAATTAAAACAATATCTACTATTGTTCTTTTTCAAAATCTGATTTTGGAACTCCACATAATGGGCAAACCCAATCGTCTGGGATATCTTCAAATTTTGTTCCTGGTGCAACTCCATTATCTGGATCACCTGCTGCCTCATCATAAATATAACCACATACTGTACAAATATATTTTTCCATAAAAAAACCTCCCTTAGATTTGATAATTAAATATTAATAAATACATATCTTACTATGTTAATTTATCATCTTGTAAAATATATATCAATTAAGCGCTTCTGCATTTATTGTGATGAGCTAATTAGAACGATCTTTAGTTTAAAAGTTTCTATAATTATATCATTTTTGTGACTTCTTGCAGAGTTAATAATTTAACTACTACCTCTCTCTATTATTACTTGTTATTCCTTATGATATACATTTAGCCATCTATCTTGTTCCATTTCACATACTATCATAAATTATTGTAATCTCATTTTTTTATATTCACTTGATCATTAAATATCTTCTTTAATCTTTAAATATTTTCTATATATATAATACCAAATAATGCATTATTAATCAATAATTATTATTAATTAATTTTAATTTTCTATCATATGAATTTATTTTATAACCTTTTGAACAATAAATATTAATACATATAAAAACTATAATATATCTATCTGTTTAACGTTAATTATTTATATATTATTATAACCATTATGCTAAATTAAATCTAAATTATAAAATTTAAAAGGAGAAAGCACTCATCTTTATGTGAGTAGTTGCTATTAAAATTTGATCTGATATTAAATGAGTAATCATCTTTAGCTTATTTAATAATCATGTTAAAAATCAATTTAATATTAATGTTTATATATAACATTAAATTTATATACCAACCAATATACAATAAAAAGCTGTAACAAAATTCGAATTATTTTGTTACAGCTTTTTCTGCTTATATTATTTTAAAATTATACAATTTTTGTCTTATTTTCTGGACTGCCAAAGTTTGGTTCAACCTTAAAAATTGAAACAGATACTTTTTTGTATAGAATATATGTTAATACCGACACCATAACCGCCTTTACTCCATTGAAAGCTAGTAATGCCAAAACATAATTCTGTAACATATCCGCTGGCATCTTCATCCCATAAGCTGGCAATAATAAATATATGTTACCCACGATTCCCATTGCCTCCATTGCAATTCCACCTATTATCATTCCTAATATTGCATTTTTCTTATTCTTATTTCTATAGTAGATAAATGATGCTGGTAAAATTAATGCTGCTCCAAACAAGAAGTTTGCTGTCTCTCCAACAAAACCTGTTTGACTTCCTCTGATTAATGGAACCAAAAGATTTTTTATTAATTCTATTATCACCCCTGCTACAGGGCCAAATCCGAAAGCACCCAACAATGCTGGTACATCACTTAGATCTATCTTAAGCCATGGAAACGCAGGTATTATTGGAAAATCAAAATACATAAGTATAATTGCAATTGCTGATAATAAAGAGATTTTGATTAATTTACTTGTTTTTTCATTCATATTCTTTGCCTCCCAAAAGATTATCTTCTTGGTGTAGCTTATTAGGAATTTAGTGTCAAAGTATTCTTAGTACATTAGTTACTCCTGAACTATTTGCAATACTTAATAAAAAAAACAAAAAAACCTGATGTAAAATACATCAGGGCATACATTCAGCAAGTAATAATAGATCAACTTTCAATTCCTAATAGGTTACCTTCTTTCATCCAGACTATACTGTCGGCCTCGGAGTTACACCGAATCTGCTTTCTTAAAAGCTCGCGGGCTATACCGCCGGTAGGGATTTACACCCTGCCCTGAAGATATATATTTTATTTTCTTTATTATATAACTTTAATCAATACTTTGCAACATCTATTTGAGCACTTTTTACATTTCTAAATTTTTAATAAAAAAAGAGTAAGATTTCTATATCTCACCCTCACCGCAAAATAATTATAATAAAAATTTAAACGTTTTATTATAATTATATTATTCTCCTATAAGCTTATCGGTTTTTAATATATGCTCTGTTAACCAATCATTTAAAAAATTCAAAAGTTTTATTAAACTTTCATCTTGATTTTCATCAATATTTTTATAATCGATTTCTTCAAGACTCTTAATAAATTTATCATGCTCAATCTTTTGAGTAAAGAGTCTTTTATAGTTTATACTTTTCATATATTCTTCTTCTGATTTAAAATGAAAAATTGTATAATCCTTCAGTTCGTCCATAATATGTATTATCTTATCATACTTATCAATTGCAAATTCATCTTTTAACAGCGTATAAGCTTGATCTGCTAATTCAAAAAGCTTTTTGTGTTGCTCATCAATCTGATCAATTCCGATTTTGTATTCTTCCTTCATTTCATACATGTATAATACCTTCTTTCTACTCATTATTTTAATCATACTCGGTTCATTTTTTATTAATATATCATTTTTTTAATATAAAGTCACTACACTTAGTCTTTTATTCAATAGATAAATTTCTAAATATAAATTGCAAATTGATATTATTTAACCCTACATTTTAAATAATATTAATAGTATCTGTTGCTTTCTAAAACAATCTGCCTTTTAACATAACTATTTTATAAATATCTAAAAAAATAGCTCAGAAAATCATTAATAAAAAAAGATTGAAAGCACTTAATCAATAAAATTAAGTGCTTTCAATCTTTACTGAAAATTATAAATTTTCAACTTTACTTATAACATCTGCGCAATATTCTTTTACACCTGCAGCACCGTTGCTTTTATAAACTTTATTTAAATCACTACCTATACCGCTACAATCTGCTCCTGCTTGTATCCATTCACTTATATTATCTTTGTTTACTCCTCCAGTAGGCATAACGCTAAGGTCTGGGAATATTGATTTTGCTGCCCCTATAAATGCCTTTCCAACAACATTACCTGGGAATACTTTGATAAATCTTAAACCTAATTTGTAAGCCTTATTTAACTCTGACATTGTCATTAATCCTGGAATTATTAATGCTTTTCTTTGATTTGCATAAGCAATTACATCTTCATCTATACAAGGAGAAACAATAAAATCAGAATTATTTTCGATACATGCATCTACAGCATCTTTTGTTAACACAGTTCCTGCACCAACACAAGCATTTTTATATTCTTCTTTCAATTCTTTTATTAACTTTGGCGCATTTGGTACACTCATAGTTACCTCTATAATTTTCATTCCGCCTTCGATTGCTGCTATACTTATTTCTTTTGCTTCTTCATATGTTTTAGTTCTAATAACAGCTACTGCCTTTTCTTCTTTTAATGTATTATAAATTTTTTCAAACATTATTTATTACACCTCATCTTTAATTTATTTTATTTAAAATTAATCTACATCATTCATAAAATACTTTATTAAATACAAATATATATTTCTTAACGTTCTATTTTCTTTGCTTGTCCTAAATGTACTAAAACATCATCATAGTAAGGTAGTCCCTCATTATCGCCTTCGACACCTACAACTAATGATCCAACTGCATTTGCAAATCTAACACAATCTTCTAGTGACTTACCTTTTAATAAGGCCGTTAAAAATCCTGCTGCAAATCCATCGCCTGCACCTACTGTATCAACTAAAGCTTTTGGCTTAATAGCTTCAATATCATAAATATTTTTACCATCTGACCCTATAGCTCCCTTGGCTCCTTTTTTAACTATCACTTTTTCTATTCCTTTGTTATGGAAAACTTTTATTGCCTCTTCTATATTTGTATCTCCCAATAATATCTCTATTTCTTCATCACCTATTAAAAGAATATCAACATAAGGTAAAAGTTTTTCTATATAGTTTTTTGCTTCTTCCTTAGTCCACATCTTTAATCTAATATTTGGGTCAAATGATATTATAAGATTATTCTTTTTAGCTAATTTTACTGCTTCTAATATAACTTCTCTATTATTTTCAGTTATTGAAGGAAAAACTCCTGTAATATGAAGAACTTTTGCATTTTTTATATATTCTTCATTCAATTTCTTTGCATCCATTGTACTAGTTGGAGATTTTTCTCTATAATAAAATGATCTACTTGATCCATCAGATAAAACTTCTCTAAAATATACTGAAGTTGGATATCCATCAACAAGTTGTACCTCTGATGTATCTATCCCTTCACCTCTTACAATCTTTAGTATATATTTTCCGAAATCATCATTTCCCAATCTACTTATCCATCCAGATTTTAACCCTAATCTTGCACATCCCATTGCAACATTTAATTCTGCTCCACCTACTTTTCTTTTGAATGTGTCACAAAATATTATTGGTCCCTTTTCTTGAGGGCACATTGCAATCATTGCATCTCCTATAGTAATTACGTCCATAAATAAATACACCACTTTCACTATATATTTGTTTTTAACCTTACCAAATAAGTTGGGGATAGATTTCTATATTCATACTTTTGATAAGGCCATTTTTAAATTTTAGTCAATATTTATATATAATTTTGAATACTGATTATCTTACTAACCATCCTCCATCAACTGCTAGAATATGACCATTAACATAATCAGATGCTCTGCTTGCTAAAAACACTACCGCTCCCATTAAGTCAGATGGTTCTGCCCATCTATCTGCTGGTATTCTTCCCTGTATTTCTGCATTTCTTTCTTTATCTGCCCTTATTGGTTCAGTATTTGCTGTCTTTATGTATCCAGGTGCTATCGCATTTATTTGAATATTTTTACTCGCTAATTCATTAGCAAATGCCTTTGTTATACCTGCAACTCCATGTTTACTTGCTGTATATGGAGGCACGAACTTTCCACCCTGAAATGATAACATAGACGCTATATTTATTATTTTACCAGAGCCTTGTTTAACCATTATTTTAGCAACTTCTTGGCTTAAGAAATATACAGCATTTAAATTAATATCCATAACTGCGTTCCAGTCCTCTTCTTTATAATCAAGAAGAGGTGTTCTTCTTATAGTTCCAGCGTTATTTACTAATATATCTACTTTCCCATAAGATTTCATCGCAGAATCAATCACATCTTGCCTTCCTTCTTTTTGTGTTAAATCTGCTTTCACGAATACTGCTTTTCTACCTTCTTTTTCTATCAATTCTCGTGTATCATCCCAATTATCACCGTGGGTAGAAATAACTAAATCTGCTCCTGCTTTAGCTAATGCAACTGCATATCCTTGTCCAAGACCTGTATTTCCTCCAGTAACTATTGCCACTTTTCCATCTAATCTAAAAAAGTCCATTGAAAACTGATTCAAAATGTTTTCCATTATCTATTCTCCCCTTTCCATATAAATATTTCCATCCTTACATGTATTATTAAATTTTTTCAACGCACGCCATCGTTCCGTATTGTGGAACGCCGTTTCATTTATTATCTTAATTCTAATATCATCACTTACAATTGTCAATGATACTGGTATAAAAATAAAATTTCCAACTTTTTATTTGTTAAAATTAAAATTAAACATTACAATGTAGTATAAAGATAAAACTATTTAGGAGGATTTTATATGTCAGAGGATTTAAGCAATCCAAACTTAGTTCAATCGGTGGAACGTGCTCTTGATATACTTGATTGCTTAGCCGAATATCCAAAAGGATGTGGAATTGCTGAATTGTCAAAAAATTTAGCTTTAAGCAAGAGTACCATACATAGAATAATTACAACTTTAAAATATAAAGAATATGTTACGCAAAATGCAGAAAACGATAAATATCAATTAGGAATTAAGCTTCTTAACTTATCTTCTTCTATAACAAATAGTATGGATTTAATAAATGTCGCTAGGCCTCATATATATGACTTTGCTAATAAGTTTGATGAAGTCATACATCTTTGCATTCCTGACGAGTCATTTACTAACATAATTTATGTAGATAAAGTATCTTCCGAAAATACTAGTAGAAATATAATAATGTCTTCTAGTATAGGAAAAAAAGCGCCTATTTATTGTACTGCTTCTGGTAAATTGATATTATCTCAATATTCTGATGATAAAATAAGAGAATTATTAAAAGATACAGAATTCATAAAATATGCAGAGAACACAATAACTGATATAAATGTTCTTATAGAAGAAATTCATGTTATAAGAAAGAACCTATATGCATTAGACAATATTGAATACGATACGGGTGTTATATGCATAGCTGTTCCTATTTTTGATAGAACCAATAAAATTATTGCTGCAACCAGTCTCTCATCTGTAACACTATTTAATACTATGGATGATTTATTAAAATACAAAGAGGAATTTATGAATGTCGCTAAAAATATTAGTAGACTTATGGGATATGCGTATTATACAGATATAAAATAAATTTTTAAAATAAAAAATTAATAAATTTCAAATATAAAAAGACTGGAATTGAAATAAATTACATACATTTGCTTAAGTTTACAAATAAACATTACACAAATATATGTAATTCATTTCTATTTCACATAAATTAAATAACATGAGTTAAACTTAAATTTTTTTATACTTATTATCTATGCTTATTCATCTCTAAAAAAAGAATTTTATGAAAGTTCTAAATAAAACGGCTGTAAAACATTTTCTTTATTTCTTGTTGATAACATATTTTATCAGTGCTTCTGCTACCCCATCTTCATCATTAGTTAAGGTTACATCATCAGCATGTTTCTTCACATCTTCTGGAGCATTTCCCATCGCTACTCCAACTCCTGCATACTCTAACATATCAATGTCGTTATAATTGTCTCCCATTGCTATTATTTCTGATTTATCTATACTGAATTTCTTTTGTAAACGGGTAATTGCAGATGTTTTTGATGCCTTTATAGGCATAATTTCTAAGTATGTTGGCTTTGAAGGATATATATTTAAATCATTAGCATAAATATTTTCTTTTAAGAAGTTTATTTCTTTTGGATTAGACATACATAAAATCTTACTTGGTCCTACTCCTTCTCTTTTCCAATGTTCTATTAATTTATTAAAATCAATAATATTAGGAATGATGCTAGTTATTTCACTTTCTTGTTTAGCCCAATAATCTAATTTTTCTATATACCATTCATCATCCTTATATAAACTCATATGAATGTTATTTTCACTTGTTAACTTATATATTTTCTCAAAATTAGAAACATCAATTGCCTCACTAGCCAATACACTATTATCTTTATCTAAGATTAAAGCACCACTATAGCATATAATTGGTTCCTCTATTCCAAGTTCTTCTTGAAGAAACCTTATTCCTTTTGGCATTCTAGCTGAAACTAAAATTACAGGTATTTTCTTATTATTTGCAACTTTATTTATAGTGCTTTTCACCTTTTCAGTTACTTCATGATTTGAATTTAACAAGGTTCCATCAATATCCAAGCAGACCATTCTAATTTTTTTCATTTATTCATCCCCCAACTATTTATAATAAAACGTCAAACTACTTATAATTACTTATGGCATTGAATATTTATAAGCAAATAAAACTCAATTTTATTCTCCTAAATAACACTACTTAAATTAATATGTTTTCTTTATATAATCACTAGACTTTTAGGATTAATTTTAATATTATGCAATTCCATAATGTTACTAAAAGAAGAAACCGATATTGGATCAACAATAATAATATCTGCCCGATCTAGGTTTAATCCTTTATAAAAGGCATCTTTTTCATACTTTTGATGTTCGGCAAGTAAAATAACCTTCTTAGCTCTTTTCACAATCTCCCCTTTAATATAAGCATCTTCTTCATCTTCATAATAAATACCATTACCTTTTATAGCTCCAGCTCCTATAAATGCCGCCTGAAATTCTATTCCGCTCAAATACTCATCATAATTCCTTCTATAGAAAAAGCGATTTTTCTTGTTAAATTTTCCATCAATCAAATTTACTACCATACCATTCTTTTCCAAAAGTATATTAAAATTATCTATGGAATGAGTAAATATGGTCGCTTTTTTATCTAAAGATCTTGAAAGAAATTCAATACTAGTAGAAACATCAAAAAAATACGTTTTATTGTTATGAATAAATTTCATTGCCTTTTCAACAATCTTAGTTTTTTCATTAACATTTAATTTCAACCTCTCCTTATATGAAAATATATTATCTTTATTAAAATTTTCATATCCTTCTTTCTCAATCATAAAATCACCCCCATAAGCAATTATAAGCATATTTAGTTATTTTTTCAATACTTATAAGCATTTTTAATCATCACTCACCTAAAATACCTTATATAATAATTATTTTTATCTTTACAACACTTCTTAAATACTTTTAAAAACCATCAAAATTAATTTAAATGTTAATTATTTGCACACTACAACTTTACTTAAAACAACATTCTTTATTTATCGTAAATAAAAAAAGCAAATCCTTATAAATAGTTTATTATTTATAAAGACTCGCTCACCTATATATTATTAAATCATGTTATTTTTCAAGTTATATTTTATAATCCTTCTCAATTTTAAGAAGCTTTTCCTTTATATTAAGGCCACCAGCATATCCAACCAATTTACCATTAGCACCAATTACTCTATGACAAGGTATTATAATTGGAATTGGATTTTTATTATTAGCCAAACCAACAGCTCTCGCCGCTTTCTCATTACCTACTATTTTAGCAATTTCACCATAACTCCTTGTTTCTCCAAAAGGAATCTCTTGTAGCGCACTCCATACTTTTCTTTGGAACTCCGTACCCTTAGGCGCTAATGGTAAATCAAAACAATTCCGCTCTCCTTCAAAAAACTCTTCCAATTGTTTTATAGCTTTTCGTAGTAACTCTGTTTCATTTCCTTCTATGTTAAGTTCATCTTTGTTTATGAAACAAATTTTTATAATTGCTGTCCCATTTTCCACTATGCTGATTTTTCCGATTTTAGTGTTATAATAATATACATTTTCCATAATACACTTCCTTTTCGCAATATTATTTTTTTCTATTACAATTAGAATAGGCGATTCTTCACACGCACACTTTTCCACTTCAAAAGCATATATTTTAAAAAACTTTCGCTAAAAAATCAGTATCATAACCCCAATGTCGCATCTATTGCTACACTCCTATTCTTCAAAATTCTTTAATTATATAGTGGGAAATCATGCTTATGTCGCTAACATACCTGAACATACTTTTTATTATCTCCATATAAAAAGTAATGTCTTTAATTAGACTAGAAACTTTGTTACTTAATATCTTAACATAAAACTCTATTTTATAGTATCTAATACAGTTCTCCTAACTTATCTCTATCTAAAATTTTCATAATCTCAAAAACTATGATAGAATCATATATTTTATTCTATCATATAAAAAAGGATGAATATAATTATATACCCATCCTAAAACTATTTTTCTATTTAAAAGCTTTCTTATAAATTTCTAAAATTTCTACCACACTTGTATCTCTTGGATTACCTGGAGTACAAGCATCAACAAATGCTGATTCTGCAAGTGATTGTAAATCTTCTTCTTTTACACCAATTTCATTTAACACTTTAGGAATTCCTACATCTTCTGAAAGCTTTTTAACTGCGTCAATAGCTGCCTTTCTATATTCTTTTTGAGACATACTGTCTACACCTTCAACACCCATTACCCTTGCTATTTCTCTATATTTTTTATCTGTAGCCTCTGCGTTGTACTCCATAACATATGGCAATAATACTGCATTAGCAATTCCATGTGGTGTATCATAGAATGCTCCAAGCGGATGTGCCATCGAGTGGACAATTCCAAGTCCAACATTACTGAACCCCATACCTGCAATATATTGTCCAAGGGCCATGTCTTCTCTTCCCTTCGGCTCATTATTTACTGCACTTCTAAGAGAACGTCCAATTATCTCAATAGCTTTCAAATGTAATGTATCAGTTAATTCCCAGGCTCCTTTTGTAATGTATCCTTCAATAGCATGAGTTAAAGCATCCATGCCTGTAGCTGCTGTTAATCCCTTTGGCATTGACGACATCATTTCTGAATCAACAACTGCTATTACTGGAATATCATGAGGATCAACACAAACAAATTTACGTTTCCTTTCCTCATCAGTAATTACATAGTTAATTGTTACCTCTGCTGCAGTTCCCGCTGTAGTTGGAACTGCTATTATATCAACACATTTATTTTTAGTTTCTACTGCTCCCTCTAAACTTCTTACATCTGAAAATTCTGGATTATTAACAATAATTCCAATAGCTTTTGCAGTATCAATTGATGATCCTCCGCCTATTGCAATCAAATAATCTGCTCCAGATGCTTTGAATCTTTCTATACCAGCTAAAACTACATTTATAGTTGGATTCGCTTTCACTTCATCAAAAATTTCAAAAATCAAATCATTTTTATCTAATAAATTTGTAACTTTAGATGCTACATTAAATTTTATTAAGTCCTTATCTGTTACAACTAGTGCTTTCTTATAGCCTCTTATTTTAGCTTCGGTAACAATATTTTCAATTGCTCCTCCTCCTATATAGCTTGTCTCATTTAATATTATTCTATTTGTCATAAATATCAATTCTCCTTTAATAATTTTGATAAATGTATAATGTATCCACTGAATTTTATATAATAATAATTTATCAGCAAAGTGCAATCTCATATTTATAATTTATAAATCGTTTTCAAATTATATTCTAGTTAGGTATTTTTATAATACTAACTGTTTATATACATATAAAAATCATATCTATATCTATCATTATTAAACAATCTAGTTACTATACATAATATAACAACTAGATTGTTTCCATATTATGATATATATAATAAGTTGTCTGAGACTAATCTTATACGGAGATAGGGTTATACTTAAGCTAATTTTCACTCTAGTCTCAAAATAACTTTATTAAACTAAGTAATCTTCAGAAATACTAACATTAAAGTCTTTTGCTAAATCTCTAAAATTTTCAGAAACAATTGTTTGTTTCTTTCCACCCATTGATAGAACTTTAACTAAAATCTCAGCTGATTTCTCTACTGTATCCATCAATCCAAAAGTTAGATCTAATGTTTCACCTGAACAAAACATTCCATGATGCGCCCAAATTACAACATCATGATCCTTCATTAGTTCACCAGTAGCTTCTGCAATTGCAGCTCCACCTGGAACCATCCAAGGAACTACCCCAATCCCACTTGGAAATACTACAGGGCATTCTGTTGCCATTTCCCATAATTCTCTTGTAAATACTTTTCCTTCTAATGGCAATACAAACGTTAATGCAATTACATTTGTAGTATGAGAATGCATTATAACTCTATGACATCCATTTGTTTTTTCTACTTTTATTGAGTGACTCATTAAATGTGAAGGAAGTTCGCTTGTTGGTCTTGCATTATTTGACAATCCCCAAACTACCTTATAGTTTTCTCCCTTTTCATCTATTTTGATTATTCCTGCATTTTCTCCTAAACAAACTGTCATATTTCTTATAAACTTTCCACTTCCGGTTACTAAGAAATATTCATTGGCTAAATTTTTTACAGTTACACCAATTGAATTATATTCCGAATCTTCGTTCATAAATTCTTTAATTGCAGAAACTTCTTCTTTTGTTAATCTATAAGTTATATTTCCACCATTTCTTTCATGCCATCCTTTAAGCCACGCATCATTTGTCATCCTCTTAAAATTTTGTATAAACTTCATATCTTCTATTGTCATACTTTCTCCTGCTTTCATATATTTATTATGTATTTTAATATTTGGTCCATTTTAAATAATTCTATTTGTAAATGTATGTAACTTTATTCACCGATTAAAGATACAAACTAATCATTTTAATTCCAGATTAATTTTATCTTATAAATAAATTATACTTCATTCTTTTGTTAATTTCAATTGCTTTTTGTTGTTTTTGTTTGTTTTTATTTGTATTAATATTTTAAAAACAACATATCATTATAGAGCTTTATTAAAGTATATTAAGATCTGCTAAAACTAGCATTTATAACGAATTTATTAGCATTTTTATCAAAAAATAAAGAATCACCTATTTATTTTTAAGTGATTCTACAACCTTTTCTATATGTACATCAATATATAACCTCAACATTATTAGCATGCAGTAAATTAATCCATTCTTCATTTGGTTCAATATCTGTTATCAAATAGTCTATGTCTTCATAATCAAAAAGCTTTACAAATGATGTTTTATCATATTTACTATGATCCACTAACAAAATGACTTTATTAGATTGTTTGATCATAGATCTTTTAATTTCTGCCTCTGTCTCATTCGAGTCTAATATTCCTTTATTTATGTCCATTCCTTTACAGCTTACAAATGCTATGTCCACATTATAATTTTTAATAGCATTTTGCGTTATTGGTCCTTGTAACGACAAAGTTCTTTGATCCAAGCCACCACCAGTTGATATAATATTCAACTCCGATTGGTTTAATTCTTGTAATACTTCCACTGAATTTGTTATTACAGTTACATCATTTCTATTTCTAATTAATTTCAATGCTTCAAATACTGTTGAACTACAATCAGCAACAATCGTACTACTTCCCTTAACAAACTCTATAGCCTTCAATGCTATATATTGTTTACTTTCTATATTTGTCCTAGATCTTTTATAAAAAGGCACATCCTCGTTAGTTTTATCAACATTTAATATTGCGCCACCATAACTCCTAGTAACTACTCCTTGTAACTCTAGTTTTTCCAAATCTCTCCTTATGGTCTCTTCTGTAACTTCAAACTCTTTGCTCAGCTTAGATACATAAACTTTCTTTTCCTTTATTGCTATTTCCTTTATTATTTCTAGTCTTTCTCTAGGTAACATTACTTTTCCTCCTTATATGAATAAGTTTCTATTTATTCACCGCTATTATATAATTATATTTTAAATCATATGTAAGGCAATTCAAATATAGTGTATATTTTTTTGTATTTAATCAATCCAACTTTAATATACCAAATTAACACAGACAACACAATATAAATCAAAGTTAATTCTTGACTGTTTTTTCCGAATAACTATATAATATAAGTAACTTATACTTTTTAAGGAGGTACTTATGATACAAAAAGCATTTAAAATGAAATTATTTGAAGGTAAAGAAGAAGAATATAAAAAAAGGCATAACGAAATTTGGCCAGATCTTGTAAAAGAATTAAAATCTCACGGAGCATCAAAATATTTAATATTTTATGATAAAGACACCAATCTATTGTTTTCTTATATAGAAATGGAGAACGAAGAATTATGGGATGAAATTGCCGAAACAGATGCCTGTAAAAAGTGGTGGGCATTTATGAAAGATATTATGGAAACAAATCCAGATAATAGTCCAATATCTTTGGAATTATCTAATGTATTCAACTTAAAATAATTATTTGAATTAAACAAATAGAGAAAAACTTATTAGTGCAATTATAAGCAGTGCACTAATAAGTTTTCACCTGCATAAAAATATAATCTGCATTGATTTCACTATTCACTTAAATAGATTTTAGAACTAATGCAGATTATTTTTATATTATATTTTTTCTAAGCTTTTTGATTTTCTTTGTATCTTCTCCAGTTTCTATATCCTACTTTGTTATTCCCCCATACATTCTCGTAATTTAATCCTGTTAATTCTTCAACTGTTGTACGAGTTTCAGCATCTACATCTTCTTTTAATCCACCATCTTTTAATCTTGCAATTTCTTTCTTAAGCACTTCATGCGATTCATGAGATACTTTGAACTTATATGATGATATTATACCATAAACAAGCAGTATTGCTGGCGCCACTATTAATATAACTGCCATAGCTGTTAATGCTTCTGGAGGTTGTGATGTTGATCCAGATTTAAAGTTAAATTCTTGTAATACAACTCCAACTAGGAAAACAGCAAGTGCCTGTGAAGCTTTACGCAACAAACTCATAAATCCTGCGAAAACACCTTCTCTTCTATCAGCAGATACTATTTCATCTACATCTGGAACAAAAGTATAGTTATTCCAAGGAACAAAGTTTATTCCACCTCGTCCGAGTCCTGCTAATGCCGATACAACATATAGTGCAACAAGGCTATCAGGAATTGTTCCATATACTATTAAATATCCTGCAATACTTGCAAGGAATATTAATGATACAACTCTAAATGCTCCACCAGGACTTAATTTTAATGTGCAATAAGTTGCTATACCAACTCCTGCAATTTGGAATATATACATTAATGCCAACAAGTTTGATGCTACAACTGCACCTTTAAATAATGCAAACACTATGAAATAAGTAAATACTGCATTAAATGTATCTTGTGCTAAATATCCTCCGATATACATTCCTAAATGTGCTCTAAACGTTCTAATTTTAAGAGTTGTAACCAAATCTATGTAAATTTTCATTACATTTTGTCCAAATGATAACTTTTCCTTTGAGTGTCTGCCTTCTAATATCTCTATTTCCTCTAAAGATCTTTCCCAAGTAAATGTATACACAAGAATTAAAACAATTATAAATATTACAGTAAAGATTCCACCAGCAATCAAAAATGATTGTGGAGACTCTTTCCCTAATGTATTTATAAGTCTTCCAGGTATAAATGCAGCTAAAAATGCTGAAAATTGGGCAATATACATTCTTGCACTAGTAAGCTTAGCACGAATTTTAAAATCAGATGTCATTTCTGCCGCTAAGGTATCATAAGGTATAAGTACCATTGTATACACGATTTCAAACGCTATATAAGTCCCAACGTAATATAAATAAGAGAAACCACTGACCCAAATAGCTGAATATACAATAATTAAAGGTATTGCTGCTAATAAAAAGAATTTTCTTCTTCCAAATCTTCTTCCAAGCGCAGTTTTGTGAAAATTATCTGTTATGAATCCCATTGTCGGACTTGCTACTGCATCAACTATACGAGCTAATGCAAATATTGAACTCGCTTCAATTGGTGTTAATCCGCAAAAAGTTGTATAAAAGTATAATAACCATGCACTTGTTAAGGCAAATGCTCCTGCTCCTATAAAATCATTCATCCCATAAGAAAAATAATTTATAAATCTTATTTTCCCATCTTTCTTACTCATATTTCCTCCTACATATATTATAAATTTTATTTTTTACATAGTATTTAAGTATTAACGTTTTATAGCTTTAATATAAACTCTAAAGAACTACAAATAAAATACTATAATAAGCCTAATGCATGTCCATTTTTAATTCTTAGTTTAATTCTGTATTCTTCCTCAATTTATCAAATCAATTTCTCTTAATATTTTATATAGTATGTATTTATTAAATATATCTAAGTGTCATTTACCAAAAGTTTTTTATAAAATTCTTTTTATCATGACATTCCTCCTAAGTATTCTAATATCTAACATTTTAATCTTGTCATCGGTTACTTAAAACATTTACATCACTTACACTTATATATTACTTCCATTCCAACACAAAGTCAATATAATTTCTTTTATTTTATTTGTTTTTTATTTGTTTATGTTAGTTTTGTTTTAAAAACAATCTCAAATAGCTATATGTTAACGTTTTAGTGCAATATTTATCTTCCCTCCTTTATCACAGATCTGTATTTAATACTTTTTTAATATAAAAATAGCATAGAAAATATAAATTTCCATGCCATTTCTCATTTTATATATACATTTAATTATTCATTATAAACTCTTGTATATTTCTTCTATATATTTAATACTTGAATCTAAATCTTCAGGTATTGTATCCTCAAGAATTATATCTATATATGGTTTTCTTTCCTTTATTAGTTTTAGTAATAATGGATAGTTAAATTGACCTTTTCCAATAGACACTTGTTGTACCTTTCCATCTTTATAGATAAAATCTTTTGCATGTATAATCACTATCCTATCACCAAATAGTTCAAAAGATTTTCTTATTATCTCGTCTTGTTTATCATAGTTACTTTCATCTATAAAATTAATCGGATCGAAAATAACTTGTAAGTTATTTGATTCAACATTATCTAAAGCTCTTTTTAACCTTTCTGGAGTATTCATTATATGCTTTGTAACCCCTTCTATTCCAACTATAATCCCGAACTTCTCTGCTTCTTTCACAAGTATTCGTATTGAATTTAGGCTCCTTAAAAAGGCTTCCTCTGTATTATTCTTTTCTGTATAAATATATTCCTTATTAAAAGCTCCAGTTTCTGTTCCAACTACATTACACCCCAAATATTTTGCGAAACGTATATGCTCTTTAAATGTATCTAATGATTCCTTAAGTTCATTATCATCTGGATTAGCTAAATTAATATAACACCCAAGAATACTTACAGTTACTTCATATTTATTCAAAGTATTATTTATGTATTGGGCCATCCCTGGTGTCATACATCCTCTAGTAACTTCAAATTCAGATATTATTTTTTTCGCTACGAATTGAACGCTTTTCAACCCTTTTTCCTTCATTATTCTTCCTATATCATCTAACTTATAAAGTCCAATATCGTGTCCTCTAACTCCAATTCTCATAATCGTAATTCCTTTCTCAAAATAAATATAGCTTTATATAGATAATAAACTCTTTTTTAACAAAACTCAACATCATTTACTTGCTTTATTTTTAAAAACAACATAAAACAATATATATATTTCCTTACTTTTATTTTATTCAAACTCACTATTTGTAAGGTTTTTCTCTAATTATATTTAATTTACCCCCTTAATTTTCACTACTAAATAATCATTTTCTTTTTTACTTTTTCTTTATTTTATTTTGTTTTTATGTAGATTTATTTTGTTTCGTGATGTATAATTTGAATTAAGAATAAATGATAGAAAACTTTAATTTATACTACAATAAATTCACTAAGTTATTATAATAACTATATTGTTAACACTTACATGAGATTTAAATTTATTGTAATTAATCGTTACACCGATACCTTTTATTCATTATTTCAAAATACAAAAACTTTAGAGTATTGTTTATAATGCTCTTTACAAATAAATATTATGAGGTGATATAAAATGAAATTAACAGAAAAAGAATTACGTGCAAAACTTGACTTAGTTGTTGATAAACTTTTAAACTTAGATAGACCAACAGATGAAGAAAAATTAACTAAAGAAGGCGGAGAAGCCATAGGAATGTTTCCAAGAGATTTTGGAATTCAAGAATGGGATTGGCCACAAGGTGTAGGTTTATATGGCTTATTAAAGTTAGACAAACACGATAGAAGCAACAAATATCTGGATTTTTTAAATGAATGGTATAAAAATAATATATCAAATGGATTACCATCAAAAAACATTAATACAACTGCCCCTCTATTAACACTTATAAATCTATTAGATGTAAGTCCAAATACAGATTTTGAAAACCTTTGCCTAAAATGGGCTGATTGGCTTATGAACTGTCTTCCAAGAACTAAAGAAGGTGGATTCCAGCATGTTACTAGTGCTAATGGCGATAGACAAGGGGTTAGGCTAAACGAAAGCGAAATGTGGATAGATACTTTATTTATGACTGTATTATTTTTAAATAGAATGGGACAAAAATATAATAGACAAGATTGGATTAATGAATCGATTCATCAAGTCCTTATTCATATAAAATACTTATATGATAAAAAATCAGGTCTATTCTATCACGGATGGAGTTTCAATGAAAATAGTAATTTTGGAGAAGTATTCTGGTGCAGAGGTAATTCGTGGTTCACATTTGGAATCTTAGATTATATTGAAATGTTTGACGGTAAAATGAATTCAGGCCTAAAGAAATTTCTAATTGATACATTTAAGGCTCAAGTAACGACTTTAGTTAAATGCCAATCTAAATCTGGATTATGGCACACAGTTATAGATGATCCTACAAGTTATGAAGAAGTATCTGGCTCAGCTGCAATTGCTGCTGGGATACTAACAGGAATAAGATTAGGGATATTAGACGATTCATTTAAACCTGCTGGTCAAAAAGCTATAGAAGCAATTTGCAATAATATAGCAAAAGATGGAACTGTATTAAATGTATCTGGTGGAACTGGAATGGGCTATAATAAAGAACACTATAGGAATATAATTATAGCTCCAATGGCATATGGCCAATCATTGACTATAATGGCTCTTGTTGAAGCACTTAATCATATTGATTGTTAATACTAATTTATTCTAAAAATATTATATATTTGAATCATTGCTTCAAATATTAAAATTATACATTGATAATCCCCATCTTCTATTTTGAGAATGGGGATTATTAATTTTTCTCTAATATTTAATATTTTCTTACAATGCCTAATGTTCTATCTAAACTATCATACGCTTCTTTAGCACACATTTCTGGAGTTTATTTTCCATACGCTATCTTATTCAACACATCAATACATAATATTTATTAAACTATTGTTAGATTGAAATTTCTATTAATTTACAGGCATTTGCAATTATATTGCATTGCTTGAGTAGTATCCAATACAACAATCTAAAAATGCCTTGTTAAAATATTCATATAATTTTAACAAGGCATTTATCTCGCCGTTATAGGATTTTTATGATTATCTTACTAGCCAGCCACCATCAACAGCTAATATGTGTCCATTAACATAATCAGATGCTCTACTTGCTAAAAATACTATTGCTCCCATTAAATCGAATGGTTCAGCCCATCTATCTGCCGGTATTCTTCCTTGTATTTCTGCATTTCTTTCTTTGTCTGCTCTTATTGGCGCAGTATTTGCAGTTTTTATATATCCCGGTGCTATAGCATTAATCTGAATATTCTTGCTTGCTAATTCATTAGCAAATGCCTTTGTTATTCCAGCTACTCCATGCTTACTTGCTGTATAAGGCGGTACAAATTTTCCTCCTTGGAACGCCAACATTGATGCTACATTAATTATTTTACCAGACCCCTGATTTACCATAATTTTAGCAACTTCCTGACTTAGAAAGTATACTGCATTTAAGTTAATGTCCATTACTGCATTCCAATCTTCTTCTCTATACTCAAGAAGTGGTGCTCTTCTTATTGTTCCAGCATTATTAATTAATACATCTATTTTGCCATACACTTCCATTGCTATTTTTACTACTTTTTCTCTATCCTCTTTTTTTGTTAAATCTGCTTGAACAAATGTTACTGATCTACCTTCTTTTTCTATTAATAGTCTAGTTTCGTCCCAATTTGTATCGTAAGTTGGAATTACCAAATCAGCTCCAGCCTTAGCTAATGCCACTGCATATCCTTGACCAAGTCCTGTATTTCCTCCTGTTACTATGGCTATCTTTCCATCCAATCTAAAAAAATTCATTGAAAATTCATCTAAAATATTTGACATTACTCTATTTCTCCTCTTCTTCTTTTATCTTAAGTCATCAATTTTTATATGATCCATATCATCAAAAGTCTTATTTTCTCCACACATTCCCCATATAAATGAATAATTCTGAGTTCCAATTCCCGAATGAATTGACCAGCTTGGTGAAATTACTGCCTGCTCATTCTTCATTACTATATGTCTTGTTTCTTGTCCTTCACCCATAAAGTGAATTACTGCTTGATCTTCAGGTACATTAAGATATAAATATACTTCCATACGTCTTTCATGAGTATGACATGGCATTGTATTCCATCCACTTCCTGGCTCAAGTATTGTTAATCCCATTACTAATTGACAGCTTTCACATACTGCAGGATGAACATACTGATTTATTGTTCTTTTATTCATGTTTATTTCATCGCCACATTTTATTTTATTAGCTTTTTCCAAATCTATTTTTACTGTTGGATATGATTTAAGTGCTGGTGCAGAATTTATATAAAACTTAGCTGGCTTTTTTCCATTAGCTGATTTAAATTCTATATTTTTAGTACCTTGTCCAACATATAATCCATCTCTATAATTTAGATTATATTCTTCTCCATCTGCTATAATTGTTCCTTCTCCACCTACATTAATAACTCCAAGTTCTCTTCTTTCCAAAAAGTAATCTGTTCCTAATTCTTTAGAAGCTCCAAGCTTTAATATTTCTTTTACTGGTGTAATTCCTCCAAATATGATTCTGTCATTATGGCTATAAACTAAATTCACTTCGTCACCGACAAATACTTTCTCAACTAAATAATGTCTTCTTAACGTTTCTGTGTCGTACTGTTTAGAATCTTCTGGATGATTTGAGTATCTAATTTCCATTTTCATAATATTCTCTCCTTGTATAATAAGTTTATAGTCAATTACATAACCGCTATAAACTTATTTGTTTTATATTTTATTGTTAAATACTATATTATCTTTACAAATTGAATATTATTTATTACAAACCTAAATTAATTTCTCTTAGACAAAACGTCCTTTTCGTATTCCTTTACCTCCTTGATCCAGCTTTCACCAACTGGTACATTGTTCTTTTCACAATAGTAATTCCAAATATCACCCATTGGATAAGTTTTAAATTCTTCCATTAAAGCTAATCTTTCTGTGAAGTTTCCTTCTTCTTGTAATTCCCTTAGCTTATCATTCGGTGTTAACATTGCATTTAATAAAGCTTTTATCATATTTCTTGAACCAATTGTCCATGCTGCAATTCTATTAATACTTGCATCAAAGAAATCAAGACCAATAATTACTCTATCTAATGCATCATTTCTTACTATTTCCTTCGCTATTTCTTTAAGTTCATCGTCATAAACTACAACGTGGTCTGAATCCCATCTAACTGGTCTACTTACGTGAAGAGCTACTTTTTCATCGAATAATAACATTGCAGAAAGTTTATCTGAAACAACTTCAGTTGGATGGTAGTGGCCTGTATCCATTAATGACATTATGTTATTTTTAGCTGCGTAATTTAAATAAAATTCGTTTGAACCTACTGTATAAGCTTCTGCCCCTATCCCAAATACTTTTGACTCAACGCAGTCAAGGTTATATTTTTTATCTATTTGAACTTTAAAAATTTCATCTAAAGATTCTTTAAGTCTTCTTCTTGGTCCTAATCTATCACTCGGAATATCTTTGTATCCATCTGGAATCCAAATATTAGTTAAGCAAGTTTGCCCTAATTCCTTACCAAAATATTCTCCAATTTTTCTTGATGCAATTGAATGTCTTATCCAAAAGTCTCTTATCTCTTTATCGGGATGGGAAAGTGTTAATCCATCTGCTGACTTTGGATGTGAAAATATTGTCGGATTGAAATCTAACCCTAACCCATTTTCTTTTGCCCATTTAACCCAATTCGCAAAATGTTCTGGTTTTATTTCATCTCTGTCTACAAATTCACCATTAGTTTCTAAATAAATTGCGTGAAGATTAACTTTGTGTTTTCCTGGAATTAAGCTTAATGCTTTATCTAAATCTTTTCTAAGTTCTTCAGCGTTTCTAGCTGCACCTGAATAATTACCATTACATTGAATTCCTCCAGATAACTCATTTTGAACTACTTCAAATCCCTTAACATCATCACCTTGCCAGCAATGAATTGATATTTTAACTTTATTAAGTTCATCCAAAACCTTATCTACATCTATTCCCCATTTTTCATATTCTTTTTTAGCTAATTCATATTTTTCTTTAACATTCATTTTTACGCCTCCTATTTATATTTAAATTTACTGATTATCTTTATTTGCAATATTCAATAATTCACTATATATTTCAAACAAATAGCAGTAAAGAATTGAATATTTTAATTTATACTATTGAGAGAGTGAACAAATTAATTGGATTTAAATATCTTAATATCAAAAGATTCTTTTATTACTTGTCTAGCTTCACTTAAATCTTTAAGAATATCTTTACTCATCATTTGAGCAACAATATTTCCTATGGCCGTAGCTTCAACTGGACCTGCAAGTACTTCTTTCCCTGTAACTTTAGAAACCAATTCATTTAAAAGATTATTCTGACAGCCTCCACCAAATATATTTATTCTTTCAAATTTCTTTTCAAAGATTTCCTCTAAATTATAAACAGCTTTTTTATAACAGTGAGCTAAACTATTAAATACACACATAGCTATCTCCCCTACCTCTTGAGGAACCTTTTGACCGGTTTCAACACAATATAATTTTATTTCCTCAACCATGTTTTCTGGTTTGAGGAATCTGTCATGATCTACATCTACTATTGATGAAAAATCAATATGTTCTTTTGCCAAATCTACTAATTGTCCAAAAGAATATTTATTATCTAAATTCCTTCTAACTTCTTGGATTACCCATAGGCCCATAATGTTTTTGAGGAATCTATATCTATAGTCTATTCCACCTTCATTTGTAAAATTATGTTCCATAGCTTGAGGCACACAAATTGGGAATCTATTTTCAACACCAATCAATGACCAAGTTCCTGAACTCAGGTAAACACTGTCGCTGTCATTGCAAACTGATGATATAAATGCTGATCCAGTATCATGGGTTGCAGGAAGTATCACCTCCATATCAAATCCAAATTCTTCGGCCAGTTCTTTTCTCAAAGTACCAAGATTAGTTTTAGGTAATTTTATCTCTTGAAAGATATCCTTCTTAATTCCTAGCTCATCCAGTATTTTTTCATCCCAAGTTCTCTCAAAAGAATTAACTAACTGTGTTGATGATGCATTTGTGTATTCATTTATCTTTTTTCCTGTGAGTAAAAAATTTAAGTAATCAGGTATCATTAAGAAAGTTTTTGCCTCATCTAATACTTCTGGATTATTCTTCTTTATGGAAAGTAATTGATATACCGTATTAAATCTTTGAAATTGGATACCTGTATATAAATACATCATATCTTTTGGAATAATCTTAAATGCTTCCTCCATCATTCCTTCAGTCCTATCATCTCTATAAGATACGGCGTTCCCAAGCATTTTATCGTTTTCATCTAGCAAAACAAAATCTACTGCCCAGGTATCTATTCCTATACTAGTAGGTATTTTCCCTATTTCTTTACATTTCTTAATTCCTTTTTTTATATCCTTAAATAATTGTTCTATATTCCAACAATATTCATTTCCTATTTTACTAATTCCGTTTTCAAATCTGTATATTTCCTCCAATTTTATCTTTCCATTTTCTACTGAACCTAAAATATGTCTTCCACTTGAAGCTCCAATATCAATAGCTAAATAGTACTCCATTTCTCTCCTCCTGTTCTCTTCATACATCACTCTATAGTTAAATTATATTGTATTAAAAAACCGTTTTTAATATCGGCATTTGTATAAATTATTATCCTTATTTGCACTACTAAAACTTTATAATCTTCTTAATATAATTTTTTATATTAAGAATTACTACATAAATATAAATAACGCTAGGTTAAATTGTTATTAAAAATCCTCCTTATAATCTCAGCCTCAGTAAAAATCTCATATCACTAACTTTATTTATAATTAAGTATGTTATCTATAAAAACAATTACCTTTAACTTACTACATAAATTTAAATAAAATTGGTAGAAATGTAATATAAATATTTAAATTTCTACTAATTTCTTACTTCAAAAAATCGGATTTTTGTATTGTACAACCTACAACAATATAGTATAATTATTATAGAAAATACTTAAGGCTATGGCAGTCTTAGCAGTGTTATATATTAACTATGTTTAATTTATTAATTGAATAAGATTTTAGCAAAGGAGCTAGAGAATATTAAAATAATTCTTTAGCTTTTTATTTTTTAATATGAATTTTTTACCATATATGAATTTATATGGTGGGAGTTTATATGTAGCAATTTCTTATTTCTTGTTGACAATTTATCATTTATACTCTAAAATTTTTTTTAAATTATTAATGTTTTTAATTAGTTAATATTAATTTAAATAAATGTTGTGTATTCTGAAAGGGGATCTTATTAATGAACAAAATCAATGAAATTTTTGCTTCAAATGTATTCAGCGATGCTGTAATGAAAGAACGTCTTCCTAAAGCTACTTACAAAGCTTTAAAAAAGACAATTGAAAAAGGAACTACTCTTGAACCAGATGTAGCAGATGTTGTTGCAGCTGCAATGAAAGATTGGGCTGTTGAAAAAGGTGCTACTCACTTTACTCACTGGTTCCAACCTATGACTGGAATTACTGCTGAAAAGCATGATTCTTTTATAAATCCAACTTCTGACGGAAAAGTTATATTAGAATTCTCAGGAAAAGAATTAATCAAAGGTGAACCAGATGCATCTTCATTCCCTTCAGGAGGACTTAGAGCTACTTTTGAAGCTAGAGGATATACTGCATGGGATTGTACTTCACCAGCATTCCTAAAAGATGGTTCTTTATGTATACCAACTGCATTCTGTTCTTATAACGGAGAAGCTTTAGATAAGAAAACTCCATTATTACGTTCAATGGAAGCTTTAAACAAACAAGCTCTACGTGTTTTAAAAGCATTAGGTAATACTACTACTAAAAGAGTAATTACAACTGTTGGTCCTGAACAAGAATACTTCCTAATCGATAAGTCAATGTATGATGCTCGTAAAGACCTTATCTTAACAGGAAGAACATTATTCGGAGCAAAACCTTCAAAGGGTCAAGAACTTGAAGATCATTACTTTGGAACAATCAAACAAAGAATTTCTGATTTCATGAAAGAAGTAGATGAAGAACTTTGGAAGCTTGGAATATTAGCTAAAACTAAGCATAACGAAGTTGCTCCTGCTCAACATGAGTTAGCTCCTATATTTAGCACAACAAATATATCGACTGACCATAACCAACTTACAATGGAAATAATGAAGAAAGTTGCTGCAAAACATGATTTATATTGCTTGCTTCATGAAAAGCCATTCGCTGGCGTAAACGGATCAGGTAAGCATAATAACTGGTCAATGGGTACTGATGATGGAATGAATCTTCTTGAACCAGGTAGATCTCCACACGAAAATCAACAATTCCTTTTATTCCTTTGTGCTGTAATAAAAGCTGTTGATGAATATCCAAGCTTATTAAGAGTATCAGCTGCTAATGCTGGAAATGATCATAGATTAGGTGCTAACGAAGCTCCTCCTGCTATAATCTCTATCTTCTTAGGCGATCAATTAGAGGATGTATTAGAACAAATTGAAAAGGGTCCAGCTACAAGTTCTAAGTCTGCAAGTGAATTAACTATTGGAGTAAATACATTACCTCCACTTCCAAAGGATGCAACTGATAGAAACAGAACTTCTCCATTTGCGTTTACTGGAAATAAATTCGAATTTAGAATGGTTCCATCTTCTGCTTCAATTGCTGGATGTAACTTTGTATTAAATACTATAGTTGCTGAAACTTTATCTGAAATTGCAGATAAACTTGAAAAAGCTACTGATTTAGATACTGAAATTCAATCAATCTTAACAAATATCGTTAAAAACCATAAGAGAATCATATTCAACGGTAACGGATATTCAGATGAATGGGTTGCTGAAGCAGAAAGAAGAGGGCTTCCAAACATCCACTCAACTGTAGAAGCTGCTAAAGCTATGATAGATGAAAAGAATCAAGCTGTATTAGAAAAGCATGGAGTTTTAACTAGAGTAGAATCAACATCTCGTTATGAAATCACTTTAGAAAACTACAATAAGATTATAAATATTGAAGCTTTAACAACACTTGAAATGGCAAAACGTCAAATTTTACCTGCTGTAATTAAGTTTGCTACAAGTCTTGCAGAATCAATTAATACTATAAAAGCTACTGGTGTGAATGCAGACATATCAGTTCAAACTGAATTATTAACTGAAGTTTCAACATTAACAGCCTCATTAAATAAGAATGTTGCCCTTCTTGAAAAATTAGTTGAAAAAGCTGATAACTTCGATGGAGATATATTCGATTTAGGAATGATGTACAGATATGAAGTATTTGAACAAATGAATACTTTAAGAGCTGATGCTGATAAACTTGAAACTCTAGTAGACGAAGAGTTCTGGCCACTTCCAACTTATAGCGATATGTTATTCAACGTTTAATATAAAATCTTTATATAAAATGGAGTGATTCCAAAAGGAATCACTCCATTTTATATATTATTACTAAGTTAATTTATATAATGTTATTATTAGAAAGGCTAAATGCTAATGACACCCTTCTAGAAAATATCATTAACATTTAATACAATTATATTCTATTTGCTAGTTATAAAATTGTATAGTGCTCCTATGAGATTAGCATCATTTCTAAACTTACAGCTAACTACATTAGGTAGTGGTAAATCATCAATTTCAAAACTCTTCTGATACTTGTCCACATTCCTCTTAATATATTGTATCAATATCTCTTGACTACTTATCCCTCCACCGATTGCAAATATTTCTGGATCTAATATACACTGTAAATTAAAAATTTGTACCGCTAGCTTATAAGTGAAATCATCTAAAATTTTAAGAATATCTGGATCGTTGTTATTTGCATATTCAAATATTTTATACCCATCTAATTCATCTGGCGGAAGACTTTTTACCTTTGCAACTTCATTTATCAATGCTTTAGAACCACTTATAGATCCCCAACACTCATCCGTATTCTCAGTATTATTTACATTCGTATTTATAAAACTAAACTCACCTGCAAAGAAGTTTTTTCCTTTATGGATTTTCTTATTTCGAACTATTCCTCCACCCACACCTGTTCCTAGAACTATTACAACTCCATCATCGAAATCTTTTAAACTTCCTTTCCAAACCTCTGCTAAAGCTGCACATTTTCCATCATTCTCTATTGTAATCTTTATCGGACATCTTTCTTTAAGAATTTTTACAATCTCTTTACCTTCATTATATGATAGTGCACCACCTGTATAAGCATAACCTTTTTCACTATCTAATACTCCTGGCATACTTATAGCTATTCCTTCTATATCATCTTTATATATATCATAGATTTCACCTATTACATCTATAAAACTTTCAATTTTATCAAGTGGTGTTGGTTTTTTACCCCTCTCAATAAACTCCAAATCCTCTGTCATCAGTGCATACTTAATAGAACTTCCACCAACATCTAACACTAAATATCTCATCTCTAC
The DNA here is from genome assembly GCF_022324665.1 of Clostridium sp. YIM B02500. NCBI lineage: Bacteria > Bacillati > Bacillota > Clostridia > Eubacteriales > Clostridiaceae > Clostridium > Clostridium sp. YIM B02500. The sequence goes on from NZ_JAKGTE010000007.1 coordinate 124,480, forward strand.
ACCCCTCATTATTATCTTTAAAATTTAATTTGCCCACACTCTATGCCCTAATATTTACAAATAATAACGTTTACTAAAATAATCATAGCATAATGTTAAACCTCTTTCAATTCAAAGTAAGTAACTTCAAAGCATCTCAATTATTAACAAAAAAAGCTCTCTCAGCTTTTCATTAAGATAGCTTCTTCATTCTTAAATTATGCATTATATATGTTAAAAGAGATTAACTTATTAAAATTTATTCTAAACTATAGCACTGCGGAATAAATAATTTTTAAACATAAATTGAATTATTTAAAAGTTATATATTCCTTTCATTTCAACTTAGAAACTTTTCTAATTTAAGTAAATCTAAAATTGTTAATTCTGTTCATTTTATATTCTCTAGGCGTCATTCCAAATTTTTTCTTGAATATCTTGTAAAAGTATGTTGGATTCTCATATCCTACAAACTCAATTATTTCAATAATCGAATACTCAGTTAATTTGATTAATTCAACTGCTTTGCTTAACTTTTTTTCTTGCAATAATTCTTTAAAAGTCATTTTAGTATGTTTCTTTATTAATTTGCTAAGTTTATAATCTGGTTGATTTAATTTTTCTGAGAGTTCTAGCAGAGTAGCTGTACTATAAAATTCCTCTATGTATTTAAGACTCTGAATTATCAACATCTTCTCATAGTTATCCACAGAATATGTCTCTATATCCTGTGAATTTTTTACTAACTCCACTAATAAAAGCCCTACTAGCAATTTTATTGTCGCTTTTTTCATTATCGAATTAGTATACAGCTCAATTATTATTTTTTCTAATAACTCTTGAATATTTTTTCTTTCAGAAACTTTAAAATATAGATATTCTCCTTCATCATAATCTGTATATAATGTAGTTAGTAAAAATTTACTTACTATATTTTCTTTATCTAACAGAGTTATTATATAGTCAAAAAATTCAGGCCTGATTATAAAGTTAATAATTATGTCCTCTTTGTCCGATGCTTTTATCTCATGAGTTATATATTGATTCAAGAAAATTAATTCGCCCTTTTGTAAAGTTATTTCATTGTTATCTATGATTTGAGTAAGCTTGCCTTGATAAACATAATTAAACTCAATGTAATTATGATTATGACTTGGAAAATTAATAAATCTAATATGCTTTCTAATATCTATTAGTTCCCCACTTGGTAGTAGTTTATTGCTATCTACAATGAAACTTCCATCGTCTGTATAAATGCTTCTATTTACAGAATTCTCTCCACTTAAAATGTTTACTTCTTCATCTGTCAGAGCAATCAGTTTATCATGAATTTCTTTTAACATATGTTAATTCTCCTTTTTCATTATCTCAAGCTTCATCAAAGTATTCTCTTTTCCATCTTCATTTACTTGAGGAAGGATATACACTTCATGGAAATCGCCACTTATCTTAATATTATTCTTATTTATATAATCAATAATTTTATTATAATATTTCTTATTTTCAAAACATCCACCTTCAAAATATATTGTTATATACTCTCCCTCAGGTAAGACAATTGCCCTTCCTTCATTTTTTAGTATTCTTACATAATTATTTGTCATTATATTCTTATAAACCATCTTTTCTTTTAACTCATCATAGGAAACCATTGAGGATAATTCATAACTTAATTTTTCTAGTTGATTTTCACTATTAGGCATTACTTTTCTGTAATTAATTTCTAATTCATCAATAGTGGCTGAGACGCAATCATAACTTATATATTCCCTTTTTCCATTATATTTAATAAATATTTTATCAGTTTCATATTCAATAATTGAAGAAACTGTGTTTTTCATATACTCTAAGTGATTTTTTATTATTCCCATTTCTAATAACTTATTTTCCAAAACCTCTTGCTGAAAATTTATCATATCAAGTTTTTCTTCCATAGAAGTGCTTCTACCCATTAATTTTTTTATTTCATTTAGGGATAATCCCAATGTCTTATAATATTTAATCACATCCATTTGAAAAAATTGTTCTATACTATAATACCTATATTGGCTTTTTTCACTAATGACCTTTGGTTTTAGCAAACCTATTTTGTCATAATATCTCAGTGTCTGAATTGATATGTTATTCAATTTTGACATTTCCCCAATAGAAAAATTACTCAATATTTATCCCCCTTGCCACCTTATACTGATATAGCTTTTTTTGTATTAGTTTTTGTATTAGTAACAATGTTTACTGCTAAAAACGTTAATATTTCTGAAAAAATCATACTAACCCATATTCCATTTGTACCATAATAATGTGCAGCTAAAAATAAAATTACTGGCAAAAATACAAAAGATCTAAAAGCACAAATTAAGTTAGAGAACTTTGGCATTTCTATAGATTGATAGTACATCGATGTGCTTAAATTTAATCCTGTGAAAAAATAAGCTAAATTAGTCATATTAAGTCCAATATATGCTATATTTATTAATTCCTTATCTGTTGTAAACAAACCTATAAGATTTTTTCCAAATATAAAGCATACTAAGGTAAACAATAAGTTTACCGAGACTGACGCTATTAGTGCAAACTTATAAAATGTAAACATCTTTTTTGTATCCCTAGCTCCAAAATAGTAACTTATTAATGGTTGGGCTCCTAAACTAACACCGAGAAGCATCATATAAATATTTGTAGTTATATAATTTATTATACTATATGACGCAATTCCTTCCTCTCTCATATAGATTCCTAAAACTATATTATAGAAGAATATTATTATCGAAAAGGCTGCTTCTGCAAAAAACGATGGGAAACCTATGGTAATAATCTCTTTAACCACTTTCATTTCCAGCTTCACATTTCCAAAAGTTAATTGACCTTTCTTCTTTAAAAAATGAGGCAGTATTATAGCTATTGTCGCTACTTGCCCAAGTCCAGTAGCAATAGCGGCTCCCCTAACCCCCATATTTAAAGGAAATATAAATATATAATCTAATAATATATTTACCACTGTACCAGCTATCGTTGATATCATAGCTAACTTAGGACCTCCATCATTTCTAATGAATCCATTCAAAGTTATTCCTAACAAACTAGGTATACAAAACAATGAATAGTATCTCAAAAATTCTGCCGACAACTCCTTCAAATTTTCAGTTGCCCCCAAAAGAACTACTATGTACTCCGAAAAAACTATAAATACAAAACTAATAATACTACTTAATATTATAATTGATTTAAATGCTTGGCGAAAAATATATACTGCTCTTTCTTTATCTTTAGCTCCAAAGTTTTTAGAAACTAGAGCACCTCCGCCAACTGCAAACATTGTAGCTATTCCAAATAAAACTATTGTAGCTGGCATTGCAATTGCAACCGCTGCTAACCCCAAATCTCCTACACCTCGACCTACAAAAATACCATCTATAACTGTATATAATGACGATACAAACATAGCCGATGCTGATGGAATAGAGTATTTTAAAAATTTTTTAAACATATTTTTATCTTCCCTTTACAAATATATTTCCTAATATAAATTATAAAGTCTATAGTTGGAATAGAGTCAACCTCTTTATGAAAGAAGACTTGCCTAAAAGCAAGTCCTCTTTTATAAAATCACTATCCATAATAATCTTATATCAATCCTAAATCAATATCTCCTTATTTAGAATTTAATTATGCATCCATTCTCATAAGTTAAAAGATTTCCTTACAAAAATTGAGCTTTCTAAATATATGTTATACACAATATCCCCATTCTACTTTTCTTTCTTAACTCTATAAACTAGAAATATTCCATAACAAACTAAAAGAAGCGCTATTAATATCTTGATATCAAATATATTTTCTCCTAAGATTAATGCTGATAACAATGTTCCAAATACAGGTATTAAAAAATTAAATACTGATATTAATCCTACTTTGTTATATTTTAATAATTGTGTCCAAACAGTAAAGGCTATTGATGATAGTAATGCCATATATATAAGTAGTAATGTTGATTTCGCCGTAAATCCTTCTAAGCTACCTCCTAATGCAAATCCTAATGCTGTAAGAAGAATTCCTCCTATAAATAGCTGAAAACCAGTTACTATTGAAGGTTCTTGAGTTTGCGTTATCTTCTTTCCATATATTGCTGACACAGCAAATATTATTGCAGCAATCATTATAAACCCCTCACCTTTAAAAGTGACAGATGTTCCTCCTAATGATTCTCCATTTAAATTAACAATTACTACTCCTATAAATCCAATAACGCATCCTATTATCTTATTTAAATTTAACCTATCATTCTTATATATAAAATGAGCTAGAATTATACTTACAAAAGTTCCTGTTCCATTTATTATAGATCCTCTAACCCCTGTAGTATATGACATTCCCACATAAAAGAATATATATTGAAGTGCAGTTTGAGTTAAACCTAATAAAGTTATCTGACCAAATTGCTTTCTAGTAAATTTAAATATAACTCTTTTTGATATAAGCTCAAATATGAGTATAAAAATACCTGCAAGTGTAAACCTATATCCGGCAAAAATTAATTTAGAGCCTACATCACTTATATTAAATAGTGAATATCCAACTTTTATAGCCGGATATGCACTTCCCCATAAAAAGCAACACAATGTTGCTAAAAGTACAATATTTTTTCTGTTAGTATAAACTTTTACTTCATCCATTTTATATGTTTCTCTCTCCCGCCTAATCATTGTAAGTAGTTCATCCAATCACTTTTTATTCCGCATTCATTCTAATTCTATCTAATACTTCCATAACTCGAATTGACTCATTTAAAGTTAAATAATCACTTTCAAGCTTTGACTCTTTTAAACAGTTATGAACTTCCTTAATCTCTGCATACATGTCATCAAATTCTATATCTTTTTCAATTGTATATGACTTGCCCGAATTTAGATTAACAACAGCTTTGTTTGGTCTATTATACATCGGAATCTCCATCCATCCCTTTGTTCCTCTAATAATAGCTGTCCTTTCTTTATTTCTATCAATTGCCCCTTCTACAGTTCCTATTACTCCATCTTCAAAAGCAAGCTTTGCTTCGAAATATGAATCAACTCCTGACTCATTTATATCCATGTAAGATTCGACACTTTTAACCTCTGAATCAATCATATCCATTACAAATGACAATGGATAAATTCCTACATCTAGTAACGCCCCACCTTGGTCTTTATCTAATAAATACGATCCCGGTTTAATGTTTTCTACATTATTGCAAAAATTAGCTTCTATAGCCGTTATATCTCCAATCTCTTTATTTCTTATTACTTTCTTAATATCACTAATTATCGGAATAAACCTTGTCTTCATTGCTTCCATAAAGAATGTATTATTTAACACAGCTTCTTTTTTTATTTCCTTCATTTCTTCCGAATTTATCCCTACAGGCTTCTCACAAAGCACAGCCTTTTTATGCCTTAAAGCTTCGATGGACCAGTGTTTATGAAAGCCGTGAGGTAATGCTATATATACAGCATCCACTTCTTCATCTCTTAATAATTCATTATAATTTTCATAAACTTTCTCACAATTATACTTATCATAAAATTCATCACGTTTTTCCTTAGTTCTAGATGCTATAGCATATAGTTTACCTTCATTAGAATATGATAAACTCTTTGCAAATCTCAAAGCTATATTTCCAAGTCCTATAATTCCCCATCTAATCATTACTTTTCCTCCTCATTATAAACCTACAATTTTATTCATCTTTATTTATTAAAAATACTATTCTATATTACTATATCATACTCTCCATTCATACACGCTAATCGCTAGTACAAAAATACCCACAATACTTAGAACATATTAAATAATTATTAGTATGCAATCATATATTTCTTCCTATAAAAAATTTGTAAGCAGAAAAGTCTTAAGAATGAACATATTCATAATCTTAAGACTTTAAATTTAATTTATTATGTTAGCTATACTTCTGCTGATTCATCAATATCTTTCATAGTTAATGATATTCTCTTTCTCTTTTCATCAACTTCCAATATCGCCACCTTTACTATATCTCCAACTTTAACTATATCTAAAGGGTGCTTTACAAATCTATTTGCCATTTGACTTTTGTGAACTAATCCATCTTGATGCACTCCTATATCTACAAATGCTCCAAAATCAGACACATTCCTAACAGTTCCAGCTAAAACCATACCGGGTTTTAAGTCCTTAAGTTCTATTATTCCCGTTTTTAATATTGGCTTTGGCATTTCTTCTCTAGGATCTCTGCCTGGCTTCTTTAATTCTTTTATTATATCCTTTAGAGTCATTTCCCCAACTTCTAATGTTTCACTTAATTTTTTTAATCCTTGAGATTGAGCTCTTTCATCAATGTCACCTAATTTATTATTCTTAAGGTCTTCTTTATTGTAACCAAGTAATTCTATTAACTTCTTAGCTATAGCATAAGACTCTGGATGCACAGATGTATTATCCAAAGGTTCTTTGCTATCATCAACTCTTAAAAATCCAGCACATTGCTCATAAGCCTTTTGACCTAATCTCTTAACTTTTAATAGTTCTTTTCTTGAAGTGAATCTTCCTACTTCTTCTCTATAGTCAACAATATTTTTAGCGATAGATGCATTTATTCCGGAAATATGTGTTAAAAGCGATGGTGTTGCTATATTTAAGTCAACTCCAACAGTGTTAACTGAGTCTTCTACTACACCTGCTAAGGATTCTTCTAACTTTTTAGGAGTGACATCGTGCTGATATTGTCCTACTCCTATAGCCTTAGGATCTATCTTAACTAGTTCCGCAAGTGGATCTTGCAACCTTCTTCCTATTGAAATCGCACCTCTTACTGTAACATCTAAATCTGGATATTCCTTAGTTGCAAGTTCTGATGCTGAATAAACTGACGCTCCTGCTTCAGATACTATTACATATGCTAATTCTTTTCCAGTTTCATTTTTTATTTCCGTAATCATTTCTGCAATAACTTCTTCTGATTCTCTTGATGCTGTACCATTTCCAAGGGATATAACATCAACATTATGTTTAGCAATAAGAGCTTTTAAAGTTCTCTTTGTTCCTTCGATATCTCTTTTAGGCACTGTAGGATATACTGCTGTATTTTCTAAAAACTTTCCTGTTGCATCTAGAATCGCTATTTTACAGCCAGTTCTAAATCCTGGATCATATCCCATTACTACTTTTCCTTTAATAGGCGCTTGTAATAATAATGCTTTCAAGTTTTCTTTAAATATCTTAATAGCACCTTCTTCACCTATATCAGTTAATTCACTTCTTATTTCTCTTTCTATCGATGGATAAATTAATCTTTTTAATGAATCTCTAATTGCAAGTTTTAATTTTTCATCTAAAGTTTCATTGCCTTTTAATACTTGATTTTCTAAGTATTGAATTATCTTATCTTCATTAACAGTTATCTTAACATTTAGGATTTTTTCTTTTTCTCCTCTGTTTATAGCTAATATTCTATGAGGTGGTATCTTATTTACTGCTTCAGAATATTCATAATACATTTCATATGGAGTTGGTTCATCTGAGCTTCCCTTTGATTCTATATTACCTTCTCTAATAACAAATTCTCTTATATACTTTCTGTACTTAGCTTCATCAGAAATGCTTTCAGCTATTATATCTGAAGCTCCTTGGATAGCTTCTTGACTATTTGTAACTCCCTTTTCTTCACTTATATACTTAGCTGCCTCTTCATCTAGGTTCCCACTTAATTTTCCTTCCAAAATTAGTTCTGCAAGAGGCTTTAATCCCTTTTCTACTGCTATGGTTGCTTTTGTTCTCTTTTTAGGTTTAAAAGGTCTATATATATCTTCAACTTCTGTTAAGGTCTTTGCATTCCCTAAAGCTTTTCCTATTTCATCAGTATATTTTTCTTGTTCTTGTATAAGCCTTGTAACATCAGCTTTTCTTTCCTCTAAATTTCTTAGATACGTAAGTCTTTCAGATAATTTTCTTAAGACTTCATCTGAAAGTCCTCCTGTTGCTTCTTTTCTATATCTTGAAATAAATGGAACCGTATTTCCATCATCTAAAAGTCCAATAACATTTTGAACCTGACTTAACTTTATTTCTAATTCTTTTGCAATTCTTTCTTCAATTGAATTCATAATTTCCTCCTGCTTATATTAAATTACCTAAATAGTCATTGCCACAACAATACTATTTTACCATATAAATCATTATTGCCATTACTATTTTTAGTAATGGCAATAATCCTATATCACTATTAATATTATAAACTTATTTTAATTGAAAGCAATAATTATATATATTTTTCTTCTACAGTTGTCCTCACTTTCAGTTTCCCATTTTCCTTACTAATCTCAAGAATTAATTTTCTTAAATCTTTTTTGCTCAATTCATTATATACTACGATTTCTTGTTTTTGCCCGTCGTTATAATAGCAGAGTTTAAGCTCTGTTACTCTATTCAAATAACTTAAAATTAAGGTCTTAACTACTTGCCCATCCTTTCTTATATTGGATATTTTTAATGGATGTTTTTCTATTCCCTCAAAGCTTAAATATATATCCTTTAAGTCTTCACCGGTCAAGTTTTTAATAAGAATATCTTTTGCTCCTGGTATATTGAAATACATATTTACCCCTCCAATTTTTATTGAATAAGTACAGAAGAATGAATCCCATGGATATATGTTATTCCAAGTCCCAAAAGTAACATTAATCCGAAATAACTTAATGCAAACATACACCTAATAGATGTCTTTACTTCATAATACGATTTATCTGAATTTCTATATTGTTCAATAACTTTTGCAATTCCAAGTATAAGTAATAATAAAATAATTGGATTGAAAGCCTTGAAGAGAGCAATTATACCAATTGGTATTCCTATGAGCCATAACTTTGGTGATATAGCCGAAACCACTCTTCCACCATCAAGTGGATGAACAGGTATAAGATTAAATAGATTTAACATAAAACCTACATAGGCTAATGCTGCCAAAAAGTCTTCTCCAGATATAAAGTAAAACAATAAACAAATTAGTGCACCTATACTTCCTAACACAGGCCCTCCTATAGCAACTTTCGCTTCTGTTGCTGCATCTTTAGGTTCTTCTTTCATGCTAATAAAAGCACCTACAAAAGGAATGAAAATTGGAAGGCTTACATCCAATTTAATTAATTTAGCCGTAAGATAATGTCCCATTTCATGAATCAAAAGCAGTAATACAAAGCCAACTCCAAATGCCACTCCATACATCTTAGCGTATATGACGATCATTAGTATCATAGATATAAAGGTAGATGCAAATTTACCAAGCTTTAATAATATTATTAAGAATTTTAATTTTCCTAGCACTAAAAATAAAATAGCTTTAAATTTTAAAAGTACTAATAGAAAAGCTCCTACTACTCCTAAAATTCCTTTTTTATCTTTTAATTTTGCAACTAAACCATTTTCCTCAAAGTGTTCTTCCGTATTAATGGTATCAGTTTCTTCTTTCAAATTATCATAATCTATGTTTGAATCAATATTTTCTAATTCATTTTTATCGTTGTCCATAAATTTTCCTTCTCTTTCTTATACATGATATTAAAGCATTAAGCTAAAGTTACTTTTAATAAACTATACTAAAAATAATGTATAATGCCTGCTCAAACTCCTCCTCTACTATACTTAGTATAAATGCATTTTATTAAAAGCTGCTTACAACAATATTAAATTAACCTAAAAAATAAATTGCTAATCCAAGCTTTAAATTTAGATTTTATTCTTAAACACAACAAGTGGCAACATGATCTCAAAAGTTGTCCCTATTCCACTATCTATAATTCTAATATCACCATTATGTTTATTTAATATTTTCTTTGTGATAGATAATCCAAGTCCTGTTCCTCCAGTTTTTGAGTTTCTTGATTTATCAACTCTAACAAATGGGTTAAATATATTTTCTCTGTATTTTTGAGGAATACATTCACCGTTATCTGATAATATAATGTAGAAATAATTCTCTCTCACTTCTGTCTTTACTCCTATTCTACTTCCTACAGGATTGTATTTAACTTTATTGTCCAAAACATTATTTATAGCTCTAGATAACTTTTCTTCATTTATCATTACATAATAGGGCTCTTCAATTATTTCAAAATCATATTCGAATTTTTTATGATCAAATTCTAGAATATAGTTTGCTATTATTTGCCTAACAAATTCAGCTATATCTGCTTTTACTGTAATCATTTTATAATCAGAATTATCATATAATGAAAATTCAAACAGGTCTGTTATTAATTTATTTGCTCTTTGTGAATTCTTATTTATTATGTTTAAGTATTCTAACTTTTCCTTTTCATCTAAATCATTATTATTAATTAAAATCTCACTATATCCTAAAATCGATGAAAGAGGGTTTTTTAAATCATGCGATATATCTAATATTAAATCCTCTTTTATCTTCTGTAATTTTTCATTTTGACTTTTTTCATTTTGTATAGTTCCTGCCATCATATTAAATCCATTTGCTAATTCAAGGAATTCATTCTTTTTATCTATATCTAAACGTATATTATAATTGCCATGAGATATCTCTATTACTCCAGCCAATAATGTCTTTATTGGTTTTATAAATGCGCTAGAAGTTGCTTTAGCTAAAATATACACTATTGAGAGAATTAATATAACATTGAACGCACCCATTATTTTTATTATTAGATTATGAGGAATTACTTTGGTGATTCTATTCGGCTTTGTAATCTCTGAATACGGGAATCCAACTACCACTAAAGAATCTTCTTCTTTTAGATACTTGCTATATAGTGAATATTTAACATTATCTTTTGTTTCAATTATTGAATTATTGAAATCTGATAATGCAAACATTGTTCTAATATCATCATTTAGTGATTCTTCATTATCCTTTGTTAATCCAAATAAATACATATAGCTTTGCAAATTTATATTTTTAAATTCCTCGATAACATGTCCCCTCATGTAAAGAACTTTATTATCATTATTTATTTTTACCATAAAACCATCTATATCAGACAAATCCCCATCAGTTATACTCGTATAATCTTTTACAAGCTTATTTTGTAGCCCTCCAAAATAAGAATTATATGTATTAGGTCCGCATAAAGTTCCATAAACAACAATTGAGCCAATAATCGCTATTAATAGTATTATGTTTATAGCTATATATCCCAAAAAATATATAAAAAATAACTCTGTTGTAACACTCCTTTTTATTCTTTTAGCTTTCATGCATTGCAACCCTCTCAATTTTATAACCTATCCCTCTTATGGTTTTTATGTAGATTGGATTCTTAGGATCATCTTCTATTTTCTCTCTAATATGACTTAAATGAACCATTATATTATTAGAGTCTCCAAAATAAGCTTCCTCCCATACTTCTTCATATATTTGTTTCTTAGTAAATACTTTCCCTAAATTTGAAACTAATAACTTTAAAATCTTGAATTCCTTTGGATTTAGATCAATCTTTCTGTTCCCCTTATAAACTTCAAAAGTCTCAGTAAATAGCTTTAACTCTCCTGTCGAATAATAAATTACGTCCTTATGCTCAGCATATTTGTAGCATCTTCTGAGATTAGATGCCACTCTTGCAGATAATTCTATCGGACTTATAGGCTTTACTAAATAATCGTCAGCTCCAAGTCCTAAAGCCAAAACTTTATCAGAATCATTCCCCATCGCTGTAATACAGATTATAGGAATAGTAGAGATGGCTCGTACCTTTTGTATCACTGAAATTCCATCAACATTTGGCATCATTATATCTAATAAAATTAAATCTATTTTTTTATTTTCAAATATATTTAAAGCTTCTCGTCCATCGGAAGCTTCATAAACTTCATAGTCTTCCTTCCTCATATGCAATGAAATAAGATTTCTAATATCCCTTTCATCCTCAACTATTAGAATATTCATAAATTCAACTCCTCCACTAATATGAATATATTTTATCATATTTATATACCATTTTAGGAATTAATTTCAATTATTAATTCTGATATTATATGCTAATCATATAAGAATACTTATTTTATATAAATTTGTTATTGATTGAATAAAGATCTAACGGTATAATTATTATGTAAATAATTACCAGAGGTGATGGGTTTATGGTTAAAAATATTAGTAGAATTTGCTCTTTCTCATTATTATTTTTACTCTCAATACTTGCTTTAAACGAATTTCAAATAATGAGTTACTCAGTTAACTTAAAAAATATATTTTACTTTCTAGTATTAATTTTGATTATGTTTTCGTCTGTTACAACTCTTCTAACAAACAAATCAGGCTTTTTTAAATTTGTTAGTGTAGTAATAATGACAGCATTGGTAGTTGGGGGAATCATGTCTATACTAAAACCTGGACTTAATATTTCCCTATATGTGTGCATAATTCTTATTGCCGTCTATTCTTTAATCGATATATTCTATAAAGCTGCTTAGCTATACAGATATGCCAGTTTATTTTTACTATTTATTTTATATAAACTTTACTTTTAGAATTTCTCTTAACAAAAAGACTTCTATCATAAAATCATTTGATAGAAGCCTTTTTCATTAAGAGAATATATATTCTTTTATTGTTGCTTTAGATATGCATTTATAAACATATCGATCTCACCATCCATTACTGATGTAACATTTGATGTTTCGACATTAGTTCTATGATCTTTAACCATGCTGTATGGATGAAATACGTATGATCTTATTTGACTTCCCCATCCCATATCTTTTAATTCTCCGGTTAAATCCTCAATTTTTTCTTTATGTGCTCTTTCTTTCAGCTCGACTAGTTTAGACTTCAACATTTCCATAGCTGTATCCCTGTTAGAAAATTGACTTCTTTCATTTTGGCACTGTACAACTATTCCAGTTGGAATATGAGTTATCCTAACTGCTGAGTCCGTTTTATTAACATGCTGGCCTCCAGCTCCTCCTGATCTATAAGTATCTATCTTTAGATCATCAGATCTTATTTCTATATCTTGTTCCTTTGTAAGTTCTGGAAGAACTTCCATAGATGCAAATGATGTTTGTCTTTTACCATTGGCGTTATATGGCGATATTCTAACCAGCCTGTGAATACCTTTCTCCGCTTTTAAGTAACCATATGCATATTCCCCAGTAACTTTTAAAGTAACGCTTTTAATTCCAGCTTCATCTCCAGGAAGTAAATCTAGAGTTTCAATACTATAGCCTTGTTTCTCACACCATCTTGTATACATTCTTAAAAGCATTTCTGTCCAATCATTAGCATCAGTACCTCCAACACCAACGTGAAGCGTCAAGATGGCATTGTTTTTATCATATTCTCCGCATAGTAGTACTTTCATATTATAGTCATCAATCTGTGCTTCTATATCTCTTAAAGTTTGTATTATTTCATTAGCAGATTCTTCATCATCATCTTCCATGATTTCTTTTAGTACTTCTATATCCTCAATCTGAGACTTCAGCTTATCAAAATTTTCAATTTTGTCTTTTATCAACTTACTCTTTTTTGTAACTTCTTCTGCCTTTTTTATATTATCCCAGAAACCTGATTCTTGCATTTGATATTCTAACTCATTGAGCTCCTTTTCTAACCTATCTCGGTCAAAGTGAAGCCCCCATTTCTTCTATAGATTTTTTTATACCTGGAAGTTTAACCAATTCCTTTTCAAGTTCAATTATCATCTATTATTCACCTCTTTCAAAAAATCCAGTATTAATAAGAATTCCGCAGAAGCCTTCTTAAAACTGTATTTAATTCTAAATAACAATTCTTCAAACCTCTACGGAATTTATTATATCATATTTATCATTTTTCAAACTCTTTAGAGCTTATTACAAAGTTTCAAACTTGTTTATGCTTCTCTTCCACAACAATTTTTAAATTTCTTACCGCTACCACAAGGGCACAATTCATTTCTTCCATGCTTATCTAGATTTCTAACTGGAGCTACTGGCCCTGCACTAGGTCCACCTGGTTGATTTTGTCCTGGCCCTGGAGCAGCAGCACTTGAAGATTCCTCATGAATTGCTGCAGTTTCTTGAGCAACCCTTACTCTTTCTGGTGCAACTTCTATTCTAACATGGAATAATAGTCTAACTGTTTCTTCTTTGATTGCTTTAATCATATCATTAAACATTTCGCTACCTTCCATTTGGTACGCTTGAACTGGATCAATTTGTTTGAATGATTGAAGCCCTATACCTTGTTTTAAATGATCCATATTATCTATATGATTCATCCATTTAGTATCAACAGCTCTTAAAAGAACAACTCTTTCAACTTCTCTTAATCTTTCTGCACCAAACTCTTCTTCCTTTTGTTCATAGAACTTACGTGCTGATTCAAATAAGCTTTCGATTATTTCCTCATTTGACAGATTTTCAAGACTAGGTAAATTAACTGTACCTGGCGCTATACATATATCTTGTAAAGCAACCATTAGATGCAAGAATTCTTCTCTATAATCTTCTGATTCACCTGTAACATAAGTATTGACAGCGTCAGCAATAATATCCTTTGTCATTGATAATATTTCTTCTTTTACATCTTCGCCTTCAAGAACTTCTGATCTTTGTTTGTAGATAACTTCTCTTTGGATATTCATTACATCGTCATAACCCAATAATTGTTTTCTAATATCGAAGTTATTACCTTCAACCTTCTTTTGAGCATTCTCAATAGCTTTTGAAACCATTTTGCTTTCAATTGCTTCTTCTTCTTGAAGTCCCAATTTTTCAACAACACCTTGAATTTTTTCTGATCCGAATATTCTCATTAAATCATCTTCTAATGAAATAAAGAATGTTGATTCACCTGGATCTCCTTGTCTTCCTGAACGTCCTCTTAACTGGTTATCTATTCTTCTTGATTCATGTCTTTCAGTACCTATTATTTTAAGACCACCAAGTTCAACTACACCTTCGCCAAGCTTGATATCAGTACCTCTACCTGCCATATTAGTAGCTATAGTAACCATGCCCTTTTCACCAGCATGACTTATTATTTCAGCTTCTTGTTCATGGAATTTAGCATTTAATACTTGATGTGGTACTCCTTTTTTCTTAAGCATACTTGATACAAGTTCTGACTTTTCAATACTTACTGTACCAACTAACACTGGTTGCCCTTTAGCATGAGCTTTTTCAACCTCTGAAGCAACTGCCTTTATTTTTCCAAGCTCTGTGCTAAATACTAAGTCTGGATTATCTTTTCTTGCTATTGGTCTATGTGTTGGTATGACAATAACATCTAACCCGTAAATTTCTCTAAATTCATTTTCTTCTGTTAATGCAGTACCAGTCATACCTGATAGCTTTTTATACATTCTAAAATAGTTTTGGAATGTTATAGTAGCCAAAGTTTTTGATTCTCTAGCGATTTTAACTCCTTCTTTAGCTTCTATCGCTTGATGAAGACCATCTGAATACCTTCTTCCCTCCATAAGTCTTCCTGTAAATTCATCAACAATTATTACTTCGCCATCTTTAACCATGTAATCTTTGTCTCTTCTCATAGCAAAGTTTGCTTTTAATGCTTGAGTTACATAGTGTTGTAATTCAATATTTTCAGCATCTGCATAATTGGCTACTTTAAAGGTTACTTCTGCTTTTCTAACACCTTCATCAGTTAACATTACTGCATTTGCTTTTTCATCTCTAGTAAAATCTTTCTCTGCAACTAACTTCTTTGCAAAATAGTCTGCAACTTTATAAAATTCAGTAGATTTTTCACCTTGACCTGAAATTATAAGCGGAGTTCTAGCTTCATCTATTAATATTGAGTCAACTTCATCGACTACAGCAAAATTTAATGGTCTTTGAACTCTTTCCTCTTTGTAAATAACCATGTTATCTCTTAAGTAGTCAAATCCAAATTCATTATTAGTTCCATAAGTGATATCTGACGCATATGATTCTCTTCTTTGATCATTATTTAATTCATGTACAATAACACCTGTAGTTAATCCTAAGAAACCATATAACTCACCCATCTGCTCAGCATCTCTTTTTGCAAGATAGTCGTTAACTGTTACTATGTGAACACCATTTCCACTTAACCCATTTAAATACGCTGGTAAAGTAGCAACTAGAGTTTTACCTTCACCTGTTTTCATTTCTGATATTCTACCTTGATGAAGTATCATACCACCCATAAGTTGTTCATCATAGTGCTTCATTCCTAAAACTCTTTTTGAAGCTTCTCTTACAACTGCGAATGCTTCTGGTAAAATATCATCTAATGTTTCACCATTTGCTAATCTTTCTTTAAATGCTGGAGTTTTTGCCTTTAACTCCTCATCAGAAAGCTTTTGCAGCTCTTCATCTAGATCATTTATTTTCTGTATAGTAGGTTTGAGCCTTTTAACTTCTCTTTCACTATATGTTCCAAATACGGCATTTAATAGTCCCATAATGTCATCCTTTCGAAATTATATATTTCACGTTAATTTCCAATATATTTTAACTATCCATAATTCATAATCTGTAATTTATTTTATAAATCACGTATTTTATAATTATAACATTTTACTTATCTTATTTTCAATAAAACTCATGATTTTTGTATCAAATCCTATATAAAGCACCCAATTTTAACTTTTTTTTAATATTTTAATCACAAATTATTAATATTAATTGAAAATTTTATGTAAAAATATTGTCATTATCTGTTCAATCATTTGATATGAAAAATAACTGTCCAATGATGCAAATTAAATAAGCACATTGGACAGCCATTATTAAAATCTCTTATATGTTATATGAATTCTGGTTCTAACAAACCATAATCCCCATCTTTTCTCTTATAAATTACATTTACTTTACTACTATCTGCATCTTGATATACAAAGAAATTATGTCCTAATAAATCCATTTGAAGAATTGCCTCTTCAGAATTCATTGGTTTTACCCCAAATTTCTTTACCTTAACCAATTTACCATCGTCCTCTTCTGATGGCTTAATATCTATATTATTTATTTCTCCAAATCTCAATGACCCACTATGTTTTCTAGATAATCTAGTTTTTTGTTTTCTAATTTGTCTTTCTAATTTATCTTCCACTAAGTCAAGAGATTTATACATATCGGAAGTTGATTCTTCGCCTCTTAATACTACTCCATTAAAAGGAATCATAACTTCTATTTTATGTCTATTTTTTTGAACACTTAGTGTAGCCTTAGCTTCTACATTCACTTCAAAATACTTTTCCAATTTGCTTATCTTTTTTTGCACTATTTCTTTTAGCGCATCTGTTAGTTCCATATTTTTTGCTATAACTGTGACTTTCATAAATTCCAGCCCCTCTCATATGAAAAAGTTTTTAAACTTAATATCTTTAAGTTATTAATATTTTATCACTTTTTTATTAACTTAACAAGAGAATTATCAGTAAATTCTGAAAACTAAAGACAAAAAATAAATCTAATCGCAAACTTTAGATTAGATTCCTCACATTTCCTATTAATGATAATTTTAAAATAAATAGAGGTAAAGCTAGTTGACCTGGTTTTTGACCCCACACTCGCCTGCTGGAGCTTTTGCTAATAGAATTTAATCCCTCACTACTAACCCTCTCAGAATACAATCTGGCAGGACTTACTTCTATACCGCACCATGCTCCTTAGACATTTTGTCTAAATTACGTGGATCGTTTTGCCTGCGACTAGCTTCGACTTTCAACCACAAACCTAGCTTTACATTAATATTATATATGACTTTTAGCTAAGGTCAAGAGTTTTATGTCTTTTACTTGATATTTTCTTAATAATTTATAAGCTTCTTTAAGAGTTGCACCTGTAGTTGTTACATCATCTACCAGTATAATATTATATTTTCCAATTTCTAATCCTTTTTTTATTTTGAAAGCATCTTTTATATTTTCATATCTTTCATCCTTCTTTAATTTTTTCTGTTCTTTTGTTTCTTTATCCTTTATCAAAACTTCTAGAGCTTCAATTGATAAATCATTAGCTATTTTCTTTGCTATATACTCACACTGATTAAATCCCCTAATCTTTTTAGATTTTTTTGATAGTGGTATATAGGTTATTACATACTCCTTATATTTCAAGTTTCTTATAATATATTCTTCTAAAAATTCTGCTAATATATCTCCTGCTGTAAAATTGCTTTTATATTTAAATCTAAGTATTAAATCTTTTAATACTCCTCCATAATACCCATAACTTATTATTTCATCTTGATACGAATCTGCTATTGTTTTTATACTTTTCATACAATGCTCGCATATACCAAAGCAGTTATCTTCTTTACATATAATGCAATAATTTTCTCTTGGATATATCACTTCAATTAATCCTTCTAATATACTTTTTATAATTCTATTAAACGCTTTTCCCATACCTTTTTATTGAAATCTCTTGCCATATTCTTCGCCTTCTCAATATCTTCTGATATATCGTTTGATACCAAAAGAACCTCTGGTAATTTTAGATTTACATTTCTTATTTGGCCACATATATACAAAAGCTTTTTATAAGTATATCTTTCATTATCAGCAAAAAGTACTACTGCATCATCCATATAGCAATATTCAAGTAACTCCTCTATTTTATTAGTTATTATAAATATTGCCTTATCCTTGTATTTTGATACTTTTTCACTCTTTTTTATATCATCATTTCCTGAAACTTTTATTACTTTTACATTTGAAAGTTTTAGTTTATTACAAAAATAATCATATACTATGTCAAGCTTCTCTTTATTGGGCACATAAATAGCCACCTTATGGCTATTTTCCCTGAACCATTTAAGATAGTCATATAGAGAAAATGGAATATCTGAATTCAAATCTATTCGTGTAGTTAATACCCTAGGCTCCACAAACGGTTTTTTATAATTATATGCTGCAAGTTCGAACTTTTCGCCTACTAAAGTCGTCTTTTCTATGCTATATAGCAAAACTCTTTCTCCTATGTTTGAACACATTTCTAACATCTCTCTTATATTTACATTACTTAGATTGGAGAAGTATGTTATATCATCAAAAATAACCAAATCATAGTTCTGCTTAATCTTCATTAAGTTATTGTAGTGCGTAAAAGTAAGTTTAGCATTTGAAATTTCTTTTACAATATACGAATGAGTTATATCAGAATACATTTCTCTTGTTATATTTACTAATTCTTTGTTTTCACCTTCTTTTCCCCATACATATAAGACATTTCCATTATTTTGTGAAACTTTACTTATTATCTTTGAAAAAACACACGATGTATTAAATGGAACTGTTATTACTGTTAAAAATTTGATATTTTTCTTATACCAATAATCTATCTTATCAAATGCATACTTTAAATCTTCTAAAGTTACTTTACATAAATTCCTCATACACCTATCTCCTTTCCCTTATTCTTCGAATTCATCTTTGGTTATTATCTCTCTTATTCTATATCTCAAAGATGAGTATCTTTCTATACTATTTGTATTATTAATCATATACATTAATGCTTTTTGAAACCCAACAACTACTACTAATTGTTTTGCCCTCGTAATACCTGTATAAAGCAAATTACGATTCATAAGAAATGGCGATCCCATAAATACCGGAATTATTACAACCTTAAATTCACTTCCTTGGCTTTTATGTATTGTAGTAGCATAAGCCAAATCCAACTCATCTAAAAAATTAAAATCATATATAACTTTTCTTTCTTCATCAAATATGATTGTGAGTGTTTTTCTTTCTTCATCGATGCTTTCTATGAATCCCAGATCACCATTAAAAACTCCCACTCCTTCATTTTCGCCATAACCACTAACCCTAATCCACTTTAATGTATAATTGTTTTTTGTTTGCATTACCTTATCACCTTCTCTGAAAATTATATCTCGAGAAGTCTTTTCCTTTTTATCTTTTGATGATGCATTAAACATTTCTTGAAGCTTCGTATTTAAATTTGTGACTCCAAGCACACCTTTTCTCATAGGAGTTAAAACCTGCATATCCTTCAGTTTATTCCAAGACTTATTAAACTTAGGGAGTCTTCTATTTATTAGATCCATTATAGTATTTGCAATTCTTTCTTGATTATCTTCGCTAATAAAGAAAAAATCTCTATCTTTTTGATTTAGCAAAGGCATCTGTCCCTCATTTATTCTATGAGCATTTACTACAATTAAACTTTCTGATCCTTGCCTAAATATCTCTTTTAATCTTACCACCTTTATATAATCGCTTTCTATAAGATCTTTTAGCACATTTCCTGGTCCAACAGAAGGTAATTGATCAACATCTCCCACAATTATCAACCTAGTTCCTAAATTAATTGCTTTTAGTAGATTCTGCATTAAGATAATGTCAATCATAGACGCCTCATCAATTATTATTACATCACAATCTAGAGGCGATGATTCTCCTTTTTCAAATACTGATTCATCATCCTCAGAAATTCCCATTTCTAATAGTCTATGTATTGTTTTAGCTTCTCTCCCTGTTGATTCAGTCATCCTCTTTGCAGCTCTTCCTGTTGGTGCCCCAAGTATTACTTTCATTCCATTATTCTCATATATATGTATTATTGCCTTTATAATTGTAGTCTTCCCTGTTCCTGGCCCACCGGTAATTATTTCTATACCATTATTAAATGCGACAATAATTGCTTCTCTTTGTGATTCTGCAAATTTTATATTTTGTTCCTTTTCAAAAACGTTAATTTCGAAATCAACATCCGAGTTTATAGTCTGAATTTGCTGCAAACCTAAAGTTATTATTTTACTAGTAACACCTAGCTCGCAATAATAATATTGAAGCAAAAATCCGACTTCAGTACCGTTTATGTTTTCAACAATAATTTTTTGTTGCGCAGCCATGTCATATATATTTTTTTCAATTAATTTCTTAGATATTAACAAATTATTTTCGCATTCTTCTATTATATTATTTTTAGGCATAAATGTGTTTCCTGCAGAGCAAAATTGATTCATAACATATTTAATGCCACTTTGAATTCTAAACTCTGAATTCTTTTCAATGCCAATGCTCATAGCAATTCTGTCAGCTGTTTTAAACCCAATTCCTGATATTTCATCGCATAATATATATGGATTATCAGATACTATCTGCCTCGCATTTGGACCAAATTTCTTATATATTTTTACACACTGATTATTAGTGACTCCGTGTTTATGAAAATATAAGATTATATCTTTTAAACCTTGTTGCTCTATATAGGATTCATATATTATTTGAAATTTCTTTTCCCCTATACCCTCTATCTCCATAAGCCTCTCAATATGGTTTTCCATTATGTCTAGAGTTTCTTCACCAAATCTCTCTATTATTTTCTTAGCCGTAACTGGTCCAATTCCATGTATTATTCCTGCACTTAAATATTTTTCTATGCCATCTAATGAATTTGGAAGAAGTTCTTCATAATCCTGAATATTAAATTGATTACCAAATTGTTTGTGTACTGTCCAGTATCCTGTTAACTTTACATTTTGTCCTTCTCTCAAGAAAGGAACTGTTCCTACAGCACTAATTAATGTCTTTTCGTTTCTAATTCTACAAACTACATAACCAGTATCTTCACTTTTAAAAACAATATTCTCAACAAATCCATTTAGAACTTCCATATAGAATCTCTCCAAATCTTTATATATTTACCTTAAACTTTCTAAAATTAAAATTTAGCGTCAAATTTAACTTTGATTTTTTTTATAATTATATCATAAATATTTATACCAATTTAAAACTAATCACTTATAACTCATAATCTTTTCTTATTCTTCCCTACATAAAATAACTTTTAAATGGAGTATACAAAATAAAACTATAAATATTTAATAAATTCTAAAGTGCTCAGATTTTAAGTGCTTTTAAATGCTTATCTGTTTTGCAATTAAAGTTATAAATTTTAATCTCAGTTGAGCACTCAATCTATTAAATTTCTATATATATACTATTCAAATATATAATTATAAATTTCTCCATAATAAAAAGCCGTCTAGATTTAAGACGACTTTTTACCATTCTACAAAAACTTCTATTATATATATTGATAATAAAAATTCACTTAAGAATTATACTATAGATTTTTTCTTATTTCATCTACTTTATTTAGTTGTTCCCATGGTAAGTTAAGATCATTTCTTCCAAAATGTCCATATGCAGCAGTTTGCTTATAGATAGGTCTTCTTAAGTCAAGATCTCTGATTATAGCTCCTGGTCTTAAATCAAATACCTTCTCTACTACTTCAACAATCTTATCTTCATCTACTTTTCCTGTTCCAAATGTTTCAACTTCAATTGAAACTGGCTTTGCAACACCAATTGCATATGCTAATTGAATTTCTAGCTTATCTGCAGCACCAGCTGCAACTAAATTCTTAGCAACCCATCTTGCAGCATATGCAGCTGATCTATCAACTTTAGTTGGATCTTTACCTGAGAAAGCTCCGCCGCCATGTCTGCCATATCCACCATAAGTATCAACTATTATCTTTCTACCTGTTAATCCTGAATCCCCTTGAGGTCCTCCAACAACGAATCTTCCAGTTGGATTTATGAAATATCTTGTCTCACTGTCCAATAATTCTGCTGGTACAACAGCCTCTATAACAAACTTCTTAAGGTCTTCCTGAATTTGCTCTAAAGTAACCTTCTCATCATGTTGTGTTGATATAACTATAGTATCAATTCTCTTTGGCACATTATCTTCATATTCAACTGTTACTTGAGTTTTACCATCTGGTCTTAAGTAACTTAATGTACCATTCTTTCTTACCTCTGTAAGTCTTCTTGATAATTTATGAGCCATATATACTGGAAGCGGCATAAAATCTTCAGTTTCATTAGTTGCAAAACCGAACATCATTCCTTGGTCTCCAGCACCAACTGCTTCAACTTCATCTTTTTCACCTTTTTTTGACTCAAATGCTTCATCTACTCCCATAGCTATATCTGCAGATTGTTCATCTATCGATGTAAGAACTGAACATGTATCACAGTCAAATCCAAATTTTGCTCTATCATATCCAATTTCTCTTACTGTTTCTCTAACTACCTTAGGAATGTCAACATAACAATTTGTTGTTATCTCTCCCATTACCATAACCATACCTGTTGTTGTGCAAGTTTCACAAGCAACTCTAGCCATTGGATCTTTAGATAGAATAGCGTCTAGTATAGCATCTGAAATTTGGTCACACATTTTATCAGGATGTCCTTCTGTAACTGATTCTGAAGTAAATAATCTTCTCATATCTTTTCTCTCCTTAGATTTAAATATTATAATTATCTTCACGAATAAAATTATTTTATTAAAAACTATACATAGCTTTATAGAATAATAATCGTTTATAAAAACTTTACCTTATTTAAATACAATAAATAATAGTCAAACTATTTTATTAATTGTTTCTTTTATAATTTAAGCATGCGCAAACTTAAAAAAATAAAAAAGCTCTTCGATAAGAAGAGCGCAATTTAGCAATCATTTTCTTATCTTGTAGAAAACTCTACAGGAATTGGCACCTTATATAATACAGGTTGCCGGGTTTCACAGGGCCCTTTCCCTCCACCTCTCTTGATAAGAGTAACATAATTCAATTTTCAAAAGTATTTTATCATATGCTGTATAATTAGTCAATATTATCAATCAATTTTTATATAAGATAAAAAATAAAAAAGAATAAACTTAAGTTTATTCTTTTTGGTGGAGGAAGATGGATTCGAACCATCGAAACGAAACGTAACAGATTTACAGTCTGCCCCCTTTGGCCACTCGGGAATTCCTCCATATTATTTTATTGGAGCTGGCAATAGGAATCGAACCTACAACCTGCTGATTACAAGTCAGCTGCTCTACCGTTGAGCCATGCCAGCATATATATTAGATTAGTAATTTTATAATGGTGGGCACAACAGGGCTCGAACCTGTGACCCCCTGCTTGTAAGGCAGGTGCTCTCCCAGCTGAGCTATGCGCCCATTATAAATTGGTGGAGGAAGATGGATTCGAACCATCGAAACGAAACGTAACAGATTTACAGTCTGCCCCCTTTGGCCACTCGGGAATTCCTCCATATTATTTTTTATACCTTGTTGCCTCATTTGCCGGTCAACAATGATTAGTATATCGGTAAAGCGATTTTATTTCAACTCCAATATACACCCATATAGATAATTTAAATTCATATTACTCTCTATTTCTACAATATGCTCTCATTTAATATGTTAATCCTAATTATTTTTTATCCTTTTATTAATCTCTTGTATATCTAAAAAAGAAGATGATATTTCTTGAATTTTCTTATAATCTTCTGTTGTTAATCTCCTTTTTAAGATTTTAAATATTTCTATTAGGCTTTCATTATCATTCGTATCTTCATAATATTCTTTTATTTTACCTATATCAAATGCAGATAATTTTTTTATTATTTTTTCAAGTTCCTTTTTATTATCTGTAGATAATTGACTTAGTGCTTTTTCTTTATTTATTTTATATAATGGCTTCGAATACGAAACAGTTTCTTGTACAACAACTTCTTTTGCAGAATTTTCATCTTGCGGTTGCCAATATAACAGAAAATACATGTTTATTATTATTGTAGGAACTAAAACCAAATACATTAAAACTTTTTTCATATGCACCTCCTTATTTACTATTAATTTCCAAAAAATATTTTTTTATACTATCTTTTGTTAATTACTCATATATATATTTTATAAAGGAGGTATATGTCCCTTGAGCAAGCCAGATATTAAACTTGATCCTAAATTTTATTATAATTTAGCTTTAGAAGTTAAAAAATTTATATCAAAAGACACCATAATAGTTTGTATTGGTACTGACAAATGTATTGGGGATTGCTTAGGTCCTCTAGTTGGATCTATACTCACAGAAAACTTTTTCCCTTTACCTGTTTATGGAACTTTATCTTCTCCAATTCATGCTTTGAACATAGATGAACGCTTAAATGAAATATATAGTAATCACCCTAATGCATCAATAATTGGTGTTGATGCCTGCTTAGGTGACGAAGATGATATTGGTGAAATTCGTATAAGGGACTATGCAATACATCCTGGTAAAGGAGTCGGAAAAGAACTTCCCGAGGTAGGAATTGCATCAGTTATAGGCATTGTGGACTCTAGTGATAATGCTGAATTCTTTTTTTCGCGAAGCATAAGACTCTCATTCATTATGGATATGGCTAAAATTATATCCAAAATATTTATTGATGCCTATAGTTTAAGTCACGGGAAATATCCTAAAATTTAGGTATTTTATATTTAACTAAATAAATAGCAGTCAATAGTAAAATTACTAATGACTGCTATTTATAAAGCTATTCTATAAGAACTATTTGCTGAGAATTAACTTGACTATCTAATTTATCTATATAATTAAGCACTTTGCCTGTACCGTTCGCAACACATTCAACTGAGTTCTCAGCTATAGTTGCTACTACGCCAGTCTTAAACTCTATAAGTTTATCTAACCCATGTATTAAAGCTCCCCCACCAGTCATTAATATTCCTCTTTCTATTATATCCGAGGCTAATTCAGGCGGTGTTCTTTCTAATACCTTTTTTACAGTATCAACTATTATTTCCACAGGTTCCTTTATTGCATTTCGTATTTCTTCTGTTGTAATTTCTATTTCATCTGGTAATCCTGTAATGAGGTTTCTACCTTTCATCATACAAGTTAGATTTCTAGAGTTTTTAAATGCTGATCCAATATTTATTTTTAAATCTTCAGCTGTTTTCTCACCTATCATTAATTTATATTCATTACGTACATATTTTATTATGGCTTCATCGAACTTGTCTCCCGCTACTTTTATTGACTCTCTTTCTACCACTCCACCTAATGAGATAACAGCGATATCACAAGTACCTCCGCCAATATCCACTACCATACATCCATTCGGCTTAGTAATATCTAATCCTGCTCCAATGGCTGCTGCTAGCGGCTCCTCAATTAAATGGACCGTTTTTGCTCCTGAATTCATAGCTGCATCAATAACAGCTCTCTTTTCTACTTCTGTAGCTTGAGATGGTACACAAACAATTACTTTAGGTGCACTTATACTTCTTTTCCCGCACGCTTTTTTTATAAATTCCTTTAGCATTTTTTGTGTTATATCGTAATCAGAAATCACTCCATCTCTTAATGGCCTTACTGCAACAATATTTCCTGGGGTTCTTCCTATCATTTTTCTTGCTTCTTCCCCTATAGCCAACAATTTATTATTATTTTTATTTATGGCTACAACAGAAGGTTCTTTTAATATTACCCCTTTACCTTTTACGTAAACTAGTACAGTTGCCGTTCCTAAGTCAATTGCGAGGTCTATCCCCGTTCTCCAAAAGCACATTTTTTATTCACTCCTATAATACATATTAATACCTATATTTACATAATTCTACTAATAATATATTATAGACTTAATCCTACTAAGATTCAATAATTTTATACTTCATTTGTGTAGCTTTTCCACCTCTAATATGTCGTTCAGCTTTATTTAATTCTAAAATAGAATGAGTTTCTTGAGCAATTTCTGGGTTAATTTTTAACAATCTCTCTGTCATATCTTTATGAATTGTGCTCTTGCTAACACCAAAAACCTTAGCTGTTTTTCTTATTGTAGCTTTTGAATCTATGATATATCTTGCAACATCTAAAACTCTTTCTTCAATATAGTCTTTCAAAATACCACTTCCTTGATTTTATCATTTTATTATCATTTATTTTTTGATTTATTAGTCATTTATTTTAATAAAAAAAACAAATGACTAATATATATTTTCATAAAATTTTATTTAGATTTTAAATTAAAATATTTTTCTGGATTAACTTGTTCTCCATTAGCATTAATTACTTGTAAATTTAAAAATTCACCAAATACATCTTTACTAAATACCTTTGCGCTATCTCCTACTTTTGCAATAACTTGATTTGCTTTAACCTTATCTCCTTTTTTTACTGATAAGTTTGCATCAAGATTTCCGTATCTTGTCTTTAGGCCATTAGCATGTTTAATTTCTACTACAACCCCTTCTTCAACACCAGTATTTTCTGCAACTTCCACAACACCATCTGCTGCTGCCTTTACTTCTGATCCTACTGTTGATTGTAGATTAATACCTCTAATAGTTCTGAAAACTCCTTCTTCCATCTTAACTGGCGCAGGATAAGTATATTTTCTACTTTCTACTCCATCTATAGGATTTACAAATGTTACCGTATTATTTGTGGATACTGATGCAGCCTTTTCTGTTTTTGTTTTATCTGCATTGTCTTTATTACTATTATTTTGAGCATTCTCTACTCTTTCAGCATTTTGAACTGAATTATTAGAATTTCCTTCATTTCCAGAATTCATTGTTAGATCTTTATTTACGTCTTCTGTTTTATTAACTTGGTTTTTGCTGTTGAGCATTTTATAAGAGATAGTTCCAACAGTTACTACAATACAGAGACATAGGAATAAGGCGATATAAAATCCCTCCTTCCTAAATAAGTTTTTAAGTTTTTCTTTTAAATTTTTGTCCAATATGAACACCTCCAATTGTTATAGTTCCCTTTTTATGAAAAATAATACATAAATTTGCTTTTTTATCATGTATTATTTACATTTAAAGGTATTTTAAAATTATTTTTATAAGTGTATATCTAGTGTTGAAAAGTACATATAATTTAATTATTAAACAATAGATATATCCATCAGGGATTTAGCCCCTAATTTAAGAAGTTCTACTTTATAATTTCTGTTTTAAGTAGTGATGTTCTAAATTATGTCCATCTCCACTTTTTTTAAACATACATATACAAAAATTCAATTAATTGGAGGATATACCCCATGCTAATTTATAGTCAAAAATAGAAAAGGATACTTGCTATAAAAAAATAAACAAGTATCCTCTTTAAATTTATTCAATTATTTATATGAAGTTATGCCAACCCTATGTCTAAGTTAACGTAAATACTCTCTCCTTAGTTGTAATTTATTTCTTGGATTTCGACTCCGCTATAGTAATGTTTAAGAATTTCATCATACTTCGATCCACTCTTTGCCATCGCATTAGCCCCCCATTGGCTCATCCCCACACCGTGGCCATAACCCTTACAGTTAACTTCTACAGAATCTTGTTGAAAGTCTAATGTGAAATTGGTCGAATTCAAATTGAACAATGTCCTAAATTCAGTTCCTTTAACAATCTCATTGCCTATTTTTATTTCTTTTACACTTCCAGCTTCTGTAAAACTTAATATCTTAATTAGTGATGATAAATTACTTTTATTAGCATTAACACCTTTATATTTAGAATTAATTTTATTTATAAAATCGTTTATAGGAATTTGTGTGCTCGTCTTATATTTAGGTGCAATTTCTTCACCCTTACTGTCTTCTGATTTTAAATATGGTACATCCATAGAAAATACATCTTTTGCATCTTCTGTTTTTCCAGAGCTGGTTGCAAAAAATTGAGGATATTCCAACACTGAACCGTCATAAGTAAGAACTTGCCCTTTTGTATCTAGAACTGCCTTTTGTATCTTCTCCCAATTACTTTCAGCTTCACTTTTACTCCATTTAGAGATTCTCTCATCCTTACTCATATATACTTGGCAGTGGGTTGTATCACAAATTTCAGCTCCTTTCTCTTTTTCCTCTTTATTAGGGTTATTTCTTTTACTCATATAAAATGTTCTTGCTGCAACAGCTTGAGCTTTCAAAGCTTCCTCCTCAAAATTAGCTGGTACTTCACTCGCAACTACTCCCATTACATACTCTTCCAAATCTATTTCCTCAACTCTATCTTCTGACCTATGATATAGCTTAACTTTACCATTAGACGGAAATGTTATTTTTGAACTCTTCATTATATCTTTGTCACTCAAGTTAAACGAATCAATTTTCCCTTTACCATTTTCTAAGAAAGCTATTGGTAATGCTATTAATATAGTAAAAATGATCAAAGTCATAGCTGCAATTATTTTCACATTATTGCTAATCTTTATACTTGTAGTCCTAGCATTAATTATCTTCATACTCTACCTCCTAAAGCCTGCACTCTAAAGTATATTGTCTTAGCCTAATAATTATGTTAATTATGTTAACTTTAAGCTACCCAAATTTAGATAAACCATAACTTTCTTAATTGGTCTCTCCTATAACTTACGCATAGATTTAACTTAAATATAAGCTATTAGAGATAAAAAAATCCCAGGCGACTGTGGTTAAGTTCCGTATTGTGCTTCGCACTCTTTTCATTTAAGTTCCGTATTGTGCTTCGCACTCTTTTCATATGTGTAGATTTTTTTCACGCATCTAGCTTTTCGAACGCATGTGAGAAAAGTCAGGCGAATAAGATTTCTTTTTTATTCTTTTTAAAATACCCAAACTATTTAATCAACCTTTTTTAATTTATCCCCTCAAGGAGTACCTCGTCCACAGATTTTACTGAAATATAAATTCCCAAAGAATAAAAAAGCATAATTAGGGATAGGTAATTAAATTTCATGTAAATTCCTTTATAAAACTTACATGAAAAATTTGTATACCTTGTTTATAACTATGAACCCTAATTATGCATACACACAATTCATATCTTGATCTACATATTTATTCTATATATTTCTGCTCCTAAATTCCTAAATTTTTCTTCAATTCTTACATATCCTCTATCAATATGATAAACATCATTTACCACTGTTTCACCATCTGCTACTAATCCACTTAGTATCATTGCTGCCCCAGCCCTTAAATCAGTTGCTTTAACTTCGCAGCCTGTGAGTCTTGGCTTGCCTTCAATTATAGCAGTTCTTCCATCAATCTTGATGTTGGCTCCCATCCTTTGCAATTCAGCAACATGCATAAATCTATTTTCGAAAACTGTTTCTGTAATAACACTAACACCTTCAACAATAGATAATAAACTCATCATTTGAGCTTGCATATCGGTTGGAAATCCTGGATAAGGAAGTGTTTTGATATCCAATGGCCTCTTACTTCCCCGTCCATCTACTACAATGGAATGATCTTTGTAATTGCTAAAACCTATTCCACATTCTCTTAACTTTTCTATTACAGGTCTTAAATGCTCTTCATTCACTCCATTTATCTTTATTTTACTATTTGTAATAGCTGCTGCTATCATAAATGTCCCTGCTTCTATTCTATCATATATAGGTGTATAACTAATTCCTTTTAGATTTTTAACACCAGTTATAGTTATCTTTCCAAATCCTGCTCCTTCTATTTTAGCCCCCATCTTATTTAAGAATTGCGCTAAATCCCAGATCTCTGGTTCTTCTGCTGCATTCTCTATTATAGTTGTTCCTTCAGCAAAGACAGATGCCATCATAATATTTTCAGTAGCGCCAACAGATGGAAAATCAAGGTAAATTCTGTTGCCCACTATTTTCTTTGCTCTCACCTCTACAAACCCATGACCTATTACAACCTCTGCTCCAAGTAATTTAAATCCTTTAAGATGCAAATCAATTGGTCTACTTCCTATGTTACATCCGCCTGGTAATGATAATTTACAATATCCAAATCTAGCAAGCATAGGTCCCATAATTAAAAATGATGCTCTCATTTTCCTCATAAGCTCTTCATTAGCATCCATTTCTACTATATTTTTCGTATTTATTGTTAATCTATCGTTTACGTTTGAAATATTAACGTCACAGTTTAGTTCGCTTAATAACTTACAAATAACCTCAACATCTTCTAACCTAGGTGCATTATCAATAATTATAGGCTCTGGGCACAATATAGTTGCTGCAATTATTGGTAAAATTGAATTTTTTGCACAACTTATATTAACTTCCCCTCTCAGTTCTTTTACACCTTTAACCACTATTTTCTCCATATTATCCTCCATAATGAATTGTTAAGCATATGAAAAATAACTGTCCAAAATATTACATATACTCTACTTTAGATAAATCCAATAAGGCTTTGCTAATAAGCAAATCTATACTCTACCCAAAGCAAAATAAAGGTTATATTGAAAAGCTTTTTCAATATGTCTTAATATGTTGTAAATATTATTGGCGTACCAATTATTATATGTGAACCAGTATCATAATCAACTAATGCAAAATTAATTTTTTCTCCATCGTTCAAATAACCTGTTCCTGAGTATCCATTACTGATTTTCATAAGTTGTGCCTTCCTTATGCTATATTCACTGACTAATCCATTTGTAAAATAATCACTATCTAATCCTTTTTCTTTACCTTCATAGTAAAGAAAATATTGCATATTTTCTAATTTTGAATTTTCAATATTCTTAAGTATGTTTTTCAAATACTTTGTCCCATATTTAGGATTCTTGTTCGTTAATATAATTTCAACATAACTATATTCATCTTCACGCCATATTTTTATATCAATATTAAAATCACTATTAAACGCTTCAAACTCATCATTTCCACCATCTTTATAAGAAAGAGCCATATTTCTAGGTAAATTTTCCTTTATTCTATAAGCTTCATTTGCAATATTATTTTTCGTCCTATACTGAAGTTTTACACCATTTTCTTGAAACTCACTTATATCTTTCACTTTCATTTCTAAAGTATTGAATGAATTTTGAGCGCTGACTATATCGCTGGAAATAGCACCTATATTAAAAAAAGATAATAATATAAAAATTACTATACTCATTTTTATATTCATATTAAGACCCCCTTAATTTATCTTCTTAATTATGGCCATCTCCTTTAACTTTTATTCTCTTTTCTATCCAGCTATATAATATATAATATAAATTTCTTAAAATTTTGTGATAGATTGTCAATATCTAGAATAAAAAATAATAAAAAATAAAGTGTAGCATCTTTATACGGATATTTCCTATATAAAAGATGGTACACTTTAATTTATAGTAACATTATCTATTAGATTTTTTTAGAGCTAATCTTTGCTTTGCCCTAAAGAATGCTGCCTCTGCTCTTCCTCTATTGTAGTTTTCGGAGTTTTTTAATCTATCTTCTGCTCTTCTAAAAGCTCGCTCTGCTCTTTCTTCATCAATATCTTCTTCAAACTCAGCAGCATCACTACTTATAACCATTTCGTTATTATTAATCTGAACAAGTGACTTAGAAATAAATAACTCTTCATCATTTCCCTCAGCATCTTTGAATTTCGCGATGCAAGGTATAGTAGTAGATATTAGACTTTGATGATTTGCAAGTACTTGAAATTCTCCATCTGCACTTTTTAAAGTTACTTTTTCTACTTGATCATTATACACTTCACGACCAGGTGTTATAATTTTTAGTAAAAAGGTATTAGCCATAATTGCTCATCCCCTTTATCCTAATTTTTTTGCTTTTTCTATAACATCATCTATAGTTCCTGCAAATAAGAAAGCTGATTCTGGCAATTCATCGTATTTACCTTCAAGAATTTCTTTAAATCCTCTTACTGTTTCTTTTACTGGAACATACTTACCTTTTAATCCTGTAAATTGTTCACCAACTGTAAATGGTTGAGATAAGAATCTTTGAATTCTTCTTGCTCTAGCCACGACAGCCTTATCTTCATCTCCTAATTCGTCAACACCTAAGATAGCGATGATATCTTGTAATTGCTTATATTTTTCAAGAACGTGTTTAACATCAGCTGCTACTTTATAGTGCTCTTCTCCAACAATTCTTGGATCAAGGATTCTTGAAGTTGATTCTAATGGATCAACAGCTGGATATATACCAAGTTCCGCAATACCTCTAGATAGAACTGTTGTTGCATCTAAATGTGCAAATGTTGTTGCTGGAGCTGGGTCTGTTAAGTCATCGGCTGGAACATATACAGCTTGAACTGACGTAATAGAACCATTAACTGTTGATGTAATTCTTTCCTGAAGTGCACCCATTTCAGTTGCAAGTGTTGGCTGATATCCAACCGCTGAAGGTGTTCTTCCAAGTAATGCTGAAACCTCTGAACCTGCTTGAGTATATCTGAATATGTTATCTATGAATAGTAACACATCTTGACCTTTATCTCTAAAATACTCTGCCATAGTAAGACCTGTTAATGCAACTCTCATTCTGGCACCCGGTGGCTCATTCATTTGTCCAAATACTAATGCTGTCTTATCAATAACTCCTGACTCTCTCATTTCATGATATAAGTCATTACCTTCTCTTGATCTTTCACCAACTCCAGTAAATACTGATAAACCACCATGTTGTTTAGCTATGTTGTTTATTAATTCTTGGATTAAAACTGTTTTACCAACTCCAGCTCCTCCAAATAGACCTATCTTACCACCTCTTTGATATGGTGCAAGTAAGTCTACTACCTTGATTCCTGTTTCAAACATTTCAGGCTCAACTGATTGATCTTTAAAGCTTGGTGCTGGTCTATGAATCGGATATTCTTGTTTTACTTCAATATCCCCGCACTTATCAATAGGCTTTCCTAAAACATTAAATAATCTTCCTAATACTTCTTCTCCTACTGGAACAGAAATAGGTGCTCCTGTGTCAACAGCATCCATTCCCCTCTTTAATCCTTCTGTAGCTGACATAGCTATTGTTCTAACTATATCATCTCCAACGTGTTGTTCAACTTCTGCTACTAATTCATAATCTCCCGCCTTAATAACAATGGCATTATATAAATCTGGGAGAGAATCTGAATCAAACTTTATATCTATTACCGGTCCAATTACTTGAACTACTTTTCCCATCTTTCCAGGCATAAGATACCTCCTTACTAATTTTGAGCTGCTGCTCCTCCAACAATTTCAGATATTTCTTGCGTAATCGCACCTTGCCTAATTCTATTAAATTTAAGCTTTAATTTGTCTAATAGATCATCTGCATTCTTTGTTGCTCCGTCCATAGCTGTCATTCTTGTACTTTGTTCACTACATTTCGAACTTAATAAAATGCTTCTGATTTTTCCTTTTAGATAAATATTAAGAGCATCTTCTAATACTATATCTAAATCCGGCTCAATAAGAAATGATCCTGTTGTGCCTTCAGATTTACTTATAGGCAAAATCTTAACTGACTTTGTTTCTTGTTTAACTGATGATATAAAGTCAGAGTATACAATATTAACCTCTGATACATCACCATTTAAATACATTTCAAGAGCTTTATCAAATATTTCTTTTGCTTCGCTTACTGTTGGCACATCTTCAATACCAACATATTCTCCTACTGGTTCTATCTTAATTCTCTTTAAATAACCAAGACCTTTGCTTCCAACTAAAACAATCTTTGCAGTATCCTTTTTATCTTTAATTTGACTTACTAATTGAGATACTACACTACTGTTAAACCCACCGCACAATCCTGAATCTGATGTTATTACTACATATAGTTTATTTTGACTATCATTCCCTTCAAAATAAACATTGCTTCCTTCTTCACCAGCTGTAGTTGCAAGATTTCTTACGACAGGTTCAGTTATATCAATAAACTTATTGTTTACTGCTAACTCATTTTTAGTTTTTCTTAACTTAGAAGTGGCAACAAGTCCCATTGCATTAGTGATTTTTCTTGTATTTTCAACTGATTTAATTCTCTTTTTAATTTCAAGAAGTCCAGCTGCGCCCATTATCTCCACCTCCTAAGAAGGGCATAGCTTAAGAATTTAAGCTATGCTTCTTGTAAAAATATCTTTTTAAACTCAACTATTGCTTCCTCTAACATAGATTTTATTTCATCAGTTAAAGTTTTTCCTGTAATAATTGATTTTTCAATTTCTCTATGATGAGTATCAACATACTCTAAGAATTCTTTTTCGAATCTCTTTATATCGCTAACTTTAATGTCCGATAAGAAATCATTAACAGCTGCATATAATATTATGATTTGCTTTCCAACTTCAAGTGGACTATATTGATCTTGTTTTAATACTTCAACTAATCTCTTACCTTTTTCAAGTCTTCTACTAGAATCGGCATCTAAGTCAGATCCAAATTGTGAAAAGGCTTCTAGCTCTCTATATTGTGCTAGTTCCAATCTTAAAGTACCACTTACCTGTTTCATAGCTTTAATTTGTGCACTACCACCAACTCTTGATACTGATATACCTGCATTTACTGCTGGTCTTTGTCCTGCATTAAATAAATCAGATTCTAAGAATATTTGACCATCAGTGATTGATATAACATTAGTTGGTATGTACGCAGTAACATCTCCGGCTTGAGTTTCTATAATTGGAAGTGCTGTAATTGATCCACCACCTAATTCTTTAGATAGCTTCGCAGCTCTTTCAAGTAATCTTGAATGTATATAGAAAACATCTCCTGGGTAAGCTTCTCTTCCTGGTGGTCTCTTAAGTAATAATGACATTGCTCTATATGCAGTTGCATGTTTTGAAAGATCATCATATATTATTAATACATCTTTACCTTGATGCATAAAATATTCTCCTATAGTACATCCAGAATATGGAGCCATATATTGAAGTGGAGCTGATTCTGAAGCTGTAGCACTTACAACTATACTATAATCCATAGCCCCCATTTCAGTTAATGTATTAAATATATGAGCAACTGTAGATTGCTTTTGACCGATAGCAACATATATACATATAACATCTTTACCCTTTTGGTTTAATATTGTATCTATAGCTATAGCTGTTTTACCTGTTTGTCTGTCTCCAATGATAAGTTCTCTTTGTCCTCTACCTATTGGAATCATTGAATCTATAGCTTTAATTCCAGTTTGTAATGGCTCATTAACAGAACTTCTATCAATTATACCTGCTGCTGGAATTTCGATTGGTCTAGTTTGGCTTGTGCTTATAGGACCCTTACCATCGATTGGTTCTCCTAATGCATTAACAACTCTTCCAACCATTGCTTCGCCTACAGGAACTTCAACAACTCTTCCTGTTCCTTTAACTGTATCGCCTTCTTTTATTCCTTTTTCTTCTCCTAAAAGAACACAACCAACATTATCCTGTTCAAGATTTAAAACCATCCCATATACATTGTTAGGAAATTCTAATAATTCCCCTTGCATACAATTATCTAATCCATAAACTCTTGAAACACCATCTCCAATTTGGATTATAGTACCAGAATCTACTGTTTTAATATCTTTTTCGTATTTCTCTATTTCCTTCTTTATAATAGAAGTTATTTCTTCTGGTTTAATATTCATGGATTCACCTCTATTCTTTCTTAAGCATTAATTCTTTCATTTCTTCTATCTTTGATTTTATAGTTCCATCAATAATATCATTTCCAACTTTAACATAAACTCCGCCTAGAAGACTTTTGTCTATTTTAGTATCAAATATAATATTTTTTTCGTACTTTTTCTCAAATATAGATTTTAATTTTTCTAATTCTTCATCTAAAAGTGGTACAACTGTTTTAACCATACCTCTTATAGTATTTCTTCTTTCTAGATCGATCTTTTCCATTTGATCTAGTATTTCTCTTAACTGAAGAATTCTATCCTTTTCAATCAATATCATCATGAAAGCAAGTAACTCTTCATCAATTTTTCCTTTAAACAAATCAGTAAATAACTGTTTCTTTTTTGCTGTGTTTATTTTAGGATGATTAATTACTTCATAAAACTCTTTATTTTCATCAAATATATCACATATATCTGTTAA
Source organism: Clostridium sp. YIM B02500 (assembly GCF_022324665.1). Classification (NCBI taxonomy): domain Bacteria; kingdom Bacillati; phylum Bacillota; class Clostridia; order Eubacteriales; family Clostridiaceae; genus Clostridium; species Clostridium sp. YIM B02500. The sequence goes on from NZ_JAKGTE010000007.1 coordinate 161,043, forward strand.
GTCACGTAAATATTCATCCACTTTATTATTCTTTTCAGCAATTTCATACAGAGCTAACGCATATCTTTTCTCTAAATACTCCTGCATACTTACATACCTACCTTAGCAATAAAATCGCCAATAAGTTTTCTATGTGTTGCTTCATCTACTTGCTGCTCTAATGCTTTAACTGAAAGCTCTACCGCTAAATCTACTGCTTGCTTTTTAATCTCATATTCTGCTTTTTCTTTTTCTCTTTCAATTTCTAAGTTAGCTCTTTCTTTTATTGAATTTGCTTCAACTTTTGCATTTTGAACAATTTCCTCGTAAAGTTTATCACCTTTTGCTCTTTGAGCTTCAGTGATTTTCTTGCCTTCTTCTTTAGCTGATTGTAAAATTTGTTCATTTTTTACCAAATACATTCTAGCTTTTTCAGCATCTTCATCTGCTTTACTTATCGTTTGATTAACGAGATTTTGTCTTTCTTCAATTATTCCTTTGATTTTATCCCAAAAGAAATGTTTTAAAATCAAGATTATCAGACCAAAATTAATCCAATTGAATATAACCGTTGATACATTTACTTCCATCTTTACTTATATCCTCCCTTCGGAGTCAATGCAATTAACTCATACAAATTTATTATCTGTTCATTAACATAAATGCCATTACTAATCCATATATTGCTGTAGTTTCACAAAGTGCTGCACCTAATATGAAAAATGTCATTACTCTTCCTGATGCTTCTGGTTGTCTTCCTACTGCTTCAACTGCCTTACCAGCTGCAATTCCAATACCTACTCCTGCTCCAATACCAGATAATACAGCTATACCAGCTGCTAGAACTCCTAAACTCATTATGATTCCTCCTAAGATATTAATTAATTTTAATTTTTTAATAATTTTTAAACTTATTCTTCTGCTATTTGTTTAATATTAATCATAGTTAGCATTGTAAATACTATCATTTGAATTAATCCATCAAATAAATCGAAATATGCGTGTAATATTACCGGTATACCAAACTGTGCAAAAATTGATATTGAACTCAATCCACGATACACCAATTCTAATAATATTACTGCCGCAACCATGTTACCAAAAAGTCTTAGCGCCAAAGACATTGGCAAAATAATTCTTTCTATTATGTTTAATGGCAGCATAGGGATAAATGGATGTAACAATCCCTTTCCAAACCCAAGTATTCCATTCTTTCTAATAGCATTTAAATTCACTACTAAAAATGTGGTTATTGCGAAGGATGCTGTTATACTCAAATCACTTGTAGGTGGCTTAAATCCTAATAATCCAAATAGATTTAGTATTAGCAAATAGATCATTAATGTTCCTATATAAGGCAGAAATGATTCATATTCTTCACCCATAGTACCAACCATAAAGTCCCTTATTGTTTGATAGACTTTTTCCGAAGCCGCTTGGGTCTTGCCAGGTTTTAACTTCAAGTTTTTTGTTAATAGAAAAGCACCTATCCCTAAAATTGCGATAACAATCCATTCAATTATTATCCCTGCAGTAATATCTACTGTAACGCCAAAAATTTCAGGTGAAAATATAGGTATCACGGGCTCCACTCTAAACACTTCCTTTCCTATTTTCTTTAATACGAAAAACTATAAGCAGTACATAATGTGAAACAAAGCCTATCATATAATATATTACGTATTTCATATTTCCTAGAAACGGAAATACTGTAGCAATTATAAATGCCATCCTAATAAAATACGTAGGAATTATAATCCACGCTCTATCTTTATCCAAAAACTTTCCAACAATATAACCACTAGCTAGAAAATTTATTAAAGAAACACACATGCCTATCATATAGATTCCTGCATTTATAAAGGTGGAAATTAAGACTATTACTAAAGATATCAATAATCCGCTCCCCAAATCATATTTTACCGTTTGTAGAAGCAGTTTATTCACTTCTTTATTCATACATAACCCCCTTAACCTCAATATCAGTAATTATATCTTTATATTTATCTTTAATAAAACACTATTTGAAAGTAAAATCAGCTTATTTTTACTTTATAATGAATTTATACTGCATATACTCTTAAATGCTCAGCTAATATTGGTTATTTCTTTATTTTTCTCATTTAATGATTTTTTAAAACTTGTTCAATTCACTTTTCTGAATATTCTGTAACATTTATCTACAAAATATTATTTTTGTTAACATTTTCATTACAAATTTTGTCATCAATTTTCAAAAATTTGGTGAAATTTATACTATTTTTAAGTTTTATAAAGCTATACTTACTATTATGTATTTCATATTATTGAATATAGAAATTAATCCTTATTCAATATTTATTTTTTTTCAATCTACAATTACCAAATTTATATGTATTATTTTTTAGCAAATCCTCGCATTAACTATGTTATGAAGTATGTAAAACACCTTAATGAAATATATGATTAAAAATTCTTTCATTTTTTCCACCGGTTTATATATAGTAATTATTTTGATAATATTTTTACCCCTTGTATCAGATAATGAATATACATAATAATTTCATTTTCCACTGGCTCTATCTAATTTAATACATGCATTTCTATTTTCTTCTTTTAACTTTATTTTATACTCTTATTTAATAAAAAAAGGTTACCATGAGAATTATCATAGTAACCTTTTTAAATCTTAATTTATATTAAATTCTTTCAACGATAAGAGCTGTTCCCATTCCGCCACCTATACAAAGTGTAGCTAATCCTTTTTTAGCATCTCTCTTTTCCATTTCATGAAGAAGAGTTACTAATATTCTTGCACCTGATGCTCCAACTGGATGACCTAAAGCAATTGCTCCACCATTTACATTAACTTTTGACATATCGAATTTTAAATCTTTAGCAACTGCTAAGCTTTGAGCAGCAAAAGCTTCATTAGCTTCGATTAAATCTAAATCTTCTACTGTTAAGTTAGCTTTTTCTAAAGCTTTCTTAGTTGCATGGAATGGTCCATATCCCATGATAGCTGGATCTAATCCTTTTGAACCATAAGAAAGTATTTTAGCCATTGGCTTAAGTCCTAATTCTTCTGCTTTTTCTGCACTCATAACAACAAAAGCTGCTGCTCCATCATTAATACCTGATGCATTACCTGCTGTAACAGTACCATCTTTAATAAATGCTGGCTTTAATTTAGCTAAAGCTTCTGCTGTTGTTCCGAATCTTGGGAATTCATCTGTATCAAATACTTTTGGTTCTCCCTTTCTTTGTGGAATAACAACTGGAACTATTTCATCTTTAAATCTTCCAGATTTAATTGCTGCTTCAGCTTTTTGTTGAGATGCAGCTGAGAAAGCATCTTGCTCTTCTCTAGTTAATCCCCATTGTTTAGCAATATTTTCAGCTGTAACTCCCATATGGTAGTTGTTAAAAGCATCCCATAATGCGTCTTTTATCATTGTATCAACTAATTTACCATCGCCCATTCTTTGTCCCCATCTTGCTTTGTCCAATGCATATGGGGCAGCTGACATATTTTCCATACCTCCAGCAACAACAACATCAGCATCTCCTGCTTTAATCATTTGTGCTGCTAAACTAACTGCTCTAAGACCTGATCCACAAACCTTATTAATAGTCATAGCTGAAACTTCTTGTGGTAATCCAGCTTTTATTGTTGATTGTCTTGCGGTATTTTGACCAAGACCAGCTTGAATTACATTACCCATAATAACTTCTTCAATTAATTCAGGTTTTACTCCAGCTCTATTTACGGCTTCTTTAATTACTAAAGCTCCTAAATCTACTGCTGAGACATCTTTTAATGCTCCACCAAAACTACCTAATGCTGTTCTTACTGCACTTACAATAACTACCTCTCTCATGTTTGACCTCCTAAAATTTTATAGATTATTTTATTAACTTTCGTTAAATTATTAACATAACTAAATTATACCTTTTATTATTTCTTTTATCAAGCATAAATTGTTAAAATTTAAACAAACTTTATCTTTTAAATTCTTCTACTTCTCTTGTTGTCAAACCAAAATATTTTAATATAGCATCTGCTATTCTTCTAGATGCAATTCCATCTCCATAAGGATTTATAGATTTACTCATTTTACAATAAGCATCAGGGTTTCTAAGTAACTCGTTTGCCTCTGATACTATTTGATCTATATTAGTTCCAACCAACTTAACGGTGCCTGCCTCTACAGCTTCTGGTCTTTCAGTAACGTCTCTCAACACAAGTACAGGCTTTGCTAAATGTGGCGCTTCCTCTTGCAATCCCCCTGAATCTGTCATAACCATAAACGATTTATTCATCAAATTATGCGTTTCCTTAGTATCTAATGGTGACAGCAAGTGAATTCTTTCTTTTCCTCCAAGTCTCTCATAAACTACATCTTTAACTACAGGATTCAAATGAACTAAGTACACTAATTCTACGTCTTCATTCTGTTCAACTATTTTGTTTAATGCTATACATATATTTTGGATTCCTTCTCCCCAGTTTTCTCTTCTATGAGCAGTGATCATTATTACTTTCTTACTAAAATCAATATTATTTAACTCTTCGTTTTCAAAGATGTAATCATCTTCAACTGTATGTTTCATAGCATCGATTACAGTATTTCCTGTAACATATATATCATTCGCATTTATTCCTTCCCTTAGTAAGTTTTCCTTCGAACCTTTAGTTGGTGCAAAATGTAGATCAGCTAGACTTCCTGTAAGTTTTCTATTCATTTCCTCTGGAAAAGGAAAATACTTATTAAAAGTCCTTAGACCTGCTTCAACATGCCCAACTTTAATTTGCTGATAGAATGCAGCTAAAGAACCTGCAAATGTAGTTGTAGTATCTCCATGAACTAATATCATATCTGGCTTTTCTTCTTTAAAAACTTCCTCTAACCCTTCTAAAACTCTACTCGTAATTCCTGTTAAAGTCTGTTTTGTCTTCATTATATTTAAATCAAAATCAGGTTTTATATCAAATAATTCCAAAACTTGATCTAACATTTCTCTGTGTTGAGCTGTCACGCAAACTTTCGATTCAATCTCTTCTCTTCTTTCTAATTCCTTTACTAAAGGTGCCATTTTTATAGCCTCAGGTCTAGTTCCAAAAATCGTAATAATTTTCTTTGTACTCAAATTATTTCCTCCTATATTTAAGCAATTATAGATTTTTCTCATTCTATTTCTAAGTACTGTCTTTATGTATATTTAAAATCAAGTTAAACTTAATTCAGGCGTAGTTTAGTCTCCATCTGAATCTTAGTTGAAACTTATCCAGCGCCGTGCAGTCGTTATCTCCTCATTAAAGAAAAAAGCGTATTACGCATACTATCTATCTGGTAAAGTTTATACTTTAAAAATAAATCCAACTCGCAATGCTTGTTGGATTTATTCAAATATGCAAATTCTAAAAAATTAATACCCTGCGTCTTTTACTATTCTTAGAGAGTCATCGTCTTCTATCCATGAATCTACACTTATTTCTCTATACTCCTGCTTTGAATCCCTTATAATAACATTAGAAATTCCGGCATTAATTATCAATCTCTTACACATGGAGCAAGAGTTTGCATCCCTTACATATTCTCTTGTTTTTGCATCTCGTCCTACCAAATATAATGTAGCTCCAATCATATCTCTTCTAGAAGCGCTTATTATTGCATTAGCTTCACTATGTACACTCCTGCACAACTCATAATGAGTACCTCTTGGAACTTTCAACTTTTCTCTTATGCAACTATTCAAGTCCATGCAATTTTTTCTACCTCTAGGTGCTCCTGTGTATCCAGTAGAAATTATTTCATCATTTTTAACAATTATAGAACCATAGTTTCTCCTTAGACAAGTTCCTCTCTCTAAAACTGTTTCAGCAATATCCAAGTAATAATTTTTCTTATCTCGTCTCTCCATTTTCTATATTCCCCCCAGTAAAATTATCTTGGGTCATTCAGAAACTTATGTAGATAGCTTTTAATTCTAATAAATTACTAATTACTTAGTACCAAATAATCTATCTCCAGCATCACCAAGACCTGGAACAATATATCCATGTTCATTTAATTTTTCATCAATTGATGCTAAGTATATATCAACATCATCATGTGCTTTTTTAATAGCTTCTATACCTTCTGGTGCTCCAACCAAGCACATTAATTTTAAATTTTTTGCCCCTCTATTTTTTAACATAGTTAAAGCATCTATTGCAGATCCACCTGTAGCAAGCATTGGATCAACTACTATAATATCTCTTTCTGCAATATCTTGTGGCATTTTACAAAAATATTCAACTGGTTGAAGTGTTTTCTCATCTCTATATAATCCAATATGTCCAACCTTAGCTGCCGGTATTAAATTAAGTACTCCATCAACCATTCCAAGACCAGCTCTTAAAATAGGAACTACAGCCATTTTCTTTCCTGAAAGCATTTTACATTTAGTAACTGCTACTGGTGTTTTCACTTCTACTTCTTCCGTATTTAAATCTCGTGTGACTTCATACGCCATTAACATTGAGATTTCTTCTACTAATTTTCTAAAATCCTTTGAACCTGTTTTTTCATCTCTTAAGATTGCCAACTTATGTAATATTAGTGGATGATTTATTTCTATAACTTTGCTCATTATTATTCCTCCAAGTTTGCTTTTAGTATTTATAGCCCTTTATATTTATATACCCCATTTAGCTTTCTAATAATATAAATTAATATTGTTGCAGCATAGCTGCTTTTTTCTAATCTAAATGATCTTGGTTGCAACATAGCTGCTTTTTTCTAATTTAAATGATCTTGGTTGCAGCATAGCTGCTTTTTTCTAATGTGTATACTTTTTTTCAATATCTGAAATCTTATCTATTCTTTTTTGGTGCCTATCTCCTTCAAATTTAGCCGATATAAATGTTTTTACTATATCTAAAGCAAGACCTGCTCCAACAACTCTTTGCCCCATAGTTAATATATTAGCATTATTGTGTTCTCTTGTTGCATGGGCACTAAATGTATCTGAACATAGTGCTGCTCTAATCCCTGGTACCTTATTGGCCGCAATACCAATTCCTATTCCTGTACCACATATTAATATACCAAACTCATATTCCTTTGCAGCAACCGCTTCTGCTACTGGTAATGCAATATCCGGATAATCGCAAGAACCTGTTGAATATGTACCAAAATCCTTAACCTCATACTTTTCACTTTCCAAAAACTTTATGATTTCATTTTTAAGTTCAAATCCACCATGATCGCATCCAATTGCAATTTTCATAATTAAATCATCTCCTAATTTATTTTGTGATTTTTCAACATGTATAATTATTATACATTTATAATATCAAATCCAGCAGCTTTATTTAATCTATTCATAATAGCTACCCCTACACCTTTTTCTTCATATCCTTCTGCAAAAACCAAATCCGCTCCTAGGTCATCACACTTTCTCAATGCTTCAAATAAACTTCTAGCAACTGTTGATAAATCACTTAGACTACCTAATACTATACTAGTTCCTTCTGTATATTCATCAACATTTTCTTCAACAGTGAGGATACATATTTTTTTACCTTTTTCTATATTATAGTGTACCATTTCACGGATTTTTTCAATAGTTTTTTTTCTTTCCCCAGAAATTATTGTAACTTTAGCATTTGGTGCATAATGCTTATATTTCATTCCAGGAGCCTTTGGCTTTAAGTTTTCACTTGGTTTTTCCATTATAGCTTTATCTATTTCAATTCTTGGGTCAACTTCTCTAAGCATCTCTAATGTAATACCACCTGGTCGTAAGACTATAGGTGGTACTACTGTGCAATCCACTATAGTAGATTCAACACCTATGTCACTCTGATCTCCTCCAAGAATATAATCAACCTTCCCATCAAGATCCTCTATGCACCTCTGAAAATCTGTTGGACTCGGTCTCCCACTTATATTAGCAGAAGGCGCTGCTATAGCTGTCTGAGATAATTCAATGAGTTTTCTAGCTATTTCATTATCAGGCATTCTTATTCCGATAGAGTTTAAATTAGCACTTGTTACATTAGGTATTATATCTTTCTTACTCAAAATTATTGTGAGTGGTCCTGGCCAAAATCTATTTATAAGTTCATCAGCTACTTTTGGTATTTCTTTTGCATATAGATCAAGCTTCTTCGACGAAACATGAATTATGAGTGGATTATCTTGCGGTCTTCCTTTGGCCTTAAATATTTTTTCTACCGCTTCTTCATTAAGTGCATCTGCACCCAATCCATAAACTGTCTCCGTAGGAAAAACTACAGTACCGCCATTTTTTATACATTCAGCAGCTTCCCTGATTTTCTCTTCATCCTCACTAACATTTTTGATCATACTAATTTTAGTTTTCAAACATATTACCTTCTTCCCCTAATTCTAAACTTATTGTTTATAAAAAATTCCTGATTAAACTATAAGCTGGCCTCTTGATATTTTTATATTTTGTATACTTTCATCAGTGTAAATAGCTTTAACACAATTTCTATATATTGAATCTAATAATAAATACTTCTTTAGTCCACCTCTTTTTATTACTTGAAAATAATACTCTTTCTGAGAATTTAATTGTTTTATAGAATTATAATCTTCGATAATTTGTGGATACCTTCTTAAGAACCCATCATCAACAGGTCTCAATCCCTTATTTTTAAAAACAACATTTGTTATTAAAACTATTTCTAAATCATAGTCAGATTTATTTGTATGTACCAGTACAACTTTATCACATATAATTAAATATTCTTTAATGGAAATACCGACCTTGAAAATCAACCTATTATTTAAGCACCTATATTCAACAATATAGGCATTCATCTTAATTATAATAGCTATAACTATTAAAAATTCTATAAAAATCACATAACTAATATAAAAAATAGTAGTTAATCCGGTTACTATTAGAACTGTTGGAAGAAAAAACGCAATAATAACCATGGTAATTAAGAAAATTTTTAAATGTAATCGCTCTTTTTTTACAGCCTTATATATATCCATAATCAATCTCCAATGTACTTTTAAAGCCCTACATATATAAAATGCAAGGCTTTGCTTTATAGTTATTACATTTGTGTGTTTCCCATTAATTTCATCTTTTCAGCTTGGTCAGCTGTAATAAGTGCATTTATCATTTCATCAATATCTCCACCCAAAAATGTATCTAACTTATATAAAGTTAGTCCTATTCTGTGGTCTGTAATTCTTCCTTGAGGATAATTATATGTTCTAATTCTTTCACTTCTATCCCCAGTTCCAACTTGGCTCTTTCTGTCTTCTGCTATTCCTTGTGCTCTTTCTCTTTCTGCCTGTTCATATAATCTTGATTTTAAAACTTTCATAGCTTTTTCTTTATTTTTTAATTGTGACTTTTCATCTTGACATGAAACTACAAGCCCTGTAGGCAAGTGAGTAATTCTTACAGCCGAGTCTGTAGTATTAACGCACTGTCCTCCATTTCCTGAAGCTCTAAATACGTCTATTCTAACATCTTTATCTGCAACTTCTATTTCAACATCATCAACTTCTGGTAGCACTGCTACTGTAGCTGTTGACGTATGAATCCTTCCACTTGATTCAGTATCTGGTACTCTTTGAACTCTATGAACTCCACTTTCATATTTTAATTTAGAATAAGCTCCATTACCTTTTATCATAAAAACAACTTCTTTAAAACCACCAAGATCTGTTTCATTCAAACTCATGATTTCTACGCCCCATCGTTGAGTTTCAGCATATCTTGTATACATTCTAAATAAATTGTATGCAAATAGTGCAGCTTCTTCGCCACCTGCACCCCCTCTGATTTCAACAAATACGTTCTTATCATCATTAGGATCTTTTGGTAATAATAAAATTTGTATTTCTGTTTCTAGTTGTTCTTCTCTATTTGTGAGATCAGTTATTTCTTCATTTAACATTTCTCTCATCTCTTTATCGCTTTCACCGCTTAACATTTCTTTGTTAGCTTTTAAATCTTCAACTACTTTCTTATATTCCCTATAGCTATTAACTATAACTTCTAAGTCAGCATGTTCCTTACATAGTTTTCTCCATTCATTCTGATTCTGCATAATTGATGGATCACTTATTTTCACTGATAATTCATCATATTTGTTTTCTATAAATTCTAATTTATCTAATAACATTTGATCACTCCGTACTTCTTTTTTCACATTTCTACATTATATCATATTTTAATTACTTAACCAACTAACCTCATTTATAAATTATACATCCTATGACTTCTTAATTCGTTCTTATATCTAAAAGATCTGTTTCAATTAAATTTTAATTCCAACTACCACCCTATCAAGGCTAGCAAAATCTTTAACAATTTTCACATTAGTAAAACCGTTATTTTCCATTAATAGTTTCACCGCTTCTCCTTGATTATATCCTATTTCAAATGCTAATATCCCACTTTCTCTCAATGTATATTGGCTTTGGTCAATTATTTTTCTATAAAAATCTAATCCGTCATTTCCACCATTTAATGCAGTGTGCGGTTCATAATTCTTTACATCCTCCATTAATTTCCCAATTTCACATTCCTCAATATACGGAGGATTTGATACTATAATGTCATATATTTTATTATTTTTTATCGACTCTTCTAGCAAATCACTTTTTATAAAGAAAACTCTATCTTCTAACTTATTTTTCTCTATATTAATTAGTGATACTTTTTCCGGAATAGGATAATAGTCTATTAAATCAACTTTTATATTTTGCCTAAAATGTGCTAATGATATACCAACTGCACCAGATCCAGAACACAAATCGCATATTTGCATTTCTTGATTTTCTTCTATAATTTTAAGAACTTCATCTACAAGTATCTCTGTATCCCCTCTTGGTATTAAAACACCTTCTTCAACATAAAATTCGATACCCATAAATTCACATTTATTTAGAATATATTTTACTGGCATTTTATTTCTACGTTTTTCAATCAAATCAAAATATTTTTCAGCATCTTCCTTACTTACTTCATCTTCTTTATGTGTAATTAAGTAAACCCTATCTTTCTCAATAATATTTCCTAACAATAGCTCTGCATCTAACCTAGCAGTATCTATGCCATTTTCTTTTAATGTAAATGTACCTGTTTTTATCAGCTCTTCAATATTTTTATTTGGATCTTTTATTCCTTCTGCTGCTTTCAACGATGCAATAGCCACTTCAATTTGGGAATCATCTGGTTCTTTAGTTGTTAACAGTTGTAACTTAAGACCAGGATACGCTATTATTTGAGCTAGCATACTATCATTTTTACCAAGCCATTTTATTATCTCATAACTAATCCCTGTAACTACTGGTATAAGAATAATTCTAAGAGCTAACCTTTCTATGATTCCACCCCACCCAGTGAAAGAAAACACTATAATACTAACAAACATTACCAAAAACAAAAAGTTAGTACCACATCTTGGATGTAATCTTGATTGTTTTCTAACGTTCTCTACAGTTAATTCTTCCATAGCTTCATAACAGAATATAGTCTTATGTTCAGCTCCGTGGTATTGAAACACTCTATATATATCGTTAAGTTTGCTTATAGAAAACATATAAAGCAAGAGAATCACTATTCTTATAAGAGCTTCGACCAGGTTCAGCATTACATTTGAAATACCTGCACCTTTGAAAACTGATGCTATGCCTGTTGGCAATGCAACAAAAAGTCCTATGGCAAAAAGAAAAGAAATAAACATAGTTATTGCCATTAATACACTATTAGCCTTTTCTCCCAGTTTGTCATCTAACCATTTTTCAAATTTAGAAGGTTCTTCATTATCTTCTTCCAAAAATGATGCTGAGTAGTTTAATGATTCCATTCCAACCTTCATTGATTCTACTAGTACGAAAAAACCTCTAAGAAAAGGTATATTTAAAATCGGATATTTTTTTGTCACTGGTCTATTATCTTTAAAATCTATTTCTATATTACCTTTGGGAGTTCTAACAGCAGTCGCAAGATTTTTACTTCCTCTCATCATAACACCTTCTATGACAGCTTGCCCTCCAACATCACGTCTTTCCATTTATAAAAATCACTTACTCTCCTAATTAATTTTCTTTGTATTTATAGTAGCACTCTCCACACAATGACTCATATTCAACATTATCTTCATCATCAATTGCGATTTGTTCTCCCTCAAATACAAATTTATTATTTATTTTTCTTCCATTAAACACAGCTTTCCTACCGCATGCACAGATTGTTTTCATTTCTTCAATACTATGAGCCAACAATAACAATCTTGTACTACCTTCAAATCCATTTCTTTTAAAATCAGTTCTTAGACCATAACATATTATAGGTATATTAATCTTTACAGCAATTTCAAACAACTGATCTATTTGTGACTCTCTTAAAAATTGAACTTCGTCTACTAGTATACAGTCTATTTTATTATTTTCTTTTATATAATTACTGATTATTTGAAAGATATCATCCTGATCTGAAACTAATAAATCTACCCGCCTATTTACTCCTAACCTAGATACAAGTGTGTCTCCACCTTTATTATCAATTCTAGGTTTAATAATTACCACCTTCATACCACGTTCTTCATAATTATAAGCAACTTGCATTAAATGAGTTGATTTTCCAGAATTCATGGCCCCATATCTAAAATATAATTTACTCATCTGTAAAATACTCTCCTTATTTAAGGTATCATAATCGATTATATCATTTAATAGTGATCATAAAAAGACATTTTTATATTATTTACATGCATAGATTTATTATTGACGCTAAAATTGTACTATGATATAATATGGTGGTTGTTATTGAATAATTAACATAGTTTATATAATTGAAAGAGGTGAAAAATAATGAGAGAAGGCATACATCCAGAATACCACCACAATACAGTGGTTAAGTGTGCATGTGGAAACACTTTCACTACTGGTTCTGTTAAAGAAGAACTAAAAGTTGAAATATGCTCTAAATGCCACCCATTCTTCACTGGTAAACAAAAAATTGTTGACGTTGGTGGAAGAGTTGATAAATTCAACAAGAGATTCAACATTGGCAGCAAGTAATAACTTTATGAGGAAAGACGATGTCTTTCCTTTTTTATTCATATTTCTAATATATTAGAAATATATATTTTACTGCAATTGTTTGCAAACTTATACATACTTAAAATTTAAATAACTAAATTTTAATATATTAGCGTATATAATTTAATATTTAAATTATATACTATACATGGTAAACTATGTAATATAATAATGTTGAAATGAGTGACTTTCATGAAAAAAGTTTTAATCTTAACAACATCTACAGGACAGGGACATAATCAAGCTGCTGCTTCGGTAGAGGAATCATTTAATAATTCTGGTTATGAGATTACAAAGCTTGATTTTTTAGCCAAGAATAGCAAGCTTCTTAACGATATAATTGTAATTGGATATGAGTTTTCGGCATCGAAGTTTCCAAAAACTTATGGTTTCTTTTACAAACTAACTGACACAAATCTAACTAATAAACTATTAAAACTCATCTTCTTTATGGCAAGAAAGAAGGTTTCGAAACTTATAAACAAAATACAACCAGATGTCATCATAGCTACCCATTCAATTAATATTAGCGTGATTTCAGATCTAAAAAAGAATGGATTAGATATACCTTTTATTTTAGTAGTTACAGATTTTAAGGCTCATTATCTATATGTGGATTCTTACGTTGATGCTTATATAACCGGAAGTAACTATACAAAAAAATCTCTAGTAGATAGAGGCATTAATCCCAATAAAATTTATCCAATAGGCATACCTATAAGTAGTAAATTTTATACTGAAGTTACATCAGCAAACGATTTAAAAGATGATGAATATTTTAATTTATTGCTGATGGGAGGAAGTCTTGGGTTAACTACTATTTTTACAGTTCTTAAAGAATTGTTAAAAAATCCACACAAGTTAAGAATCACAGTAGTTTGTGGCAAAAATGATAACTTAAAAAATAGATTAATTAGTTATTGCAAGGAAAATAAATTTGAAAATAAAAAGCTTCATATATTAGGCTTCACAAAAGATATCTCTTATTTAATGGATTATTGTGATATCCTAATATCAAAACCTGGTGGATTAACTGTTACAGAATCTATAGTAAAGAACATTCCATTAATAATTCCATTTGCCATACCAGGTCAAGAAAATGAAAATATAGATTTTCTGACTAGCGAAGGTTATTCAATATATGTAAAAGACTTAAGCAAGCTAAATGATAAAATAAATCATTTAATAAATAACCCCAATGAGCTATCTAAAATTAAACTAAAGCTCAAAGAGTTATCATCAACTTATTCTTTAACTAAAATAGTCGATATAGCAGATGATTTAATTTCAAAAAAATAAAAGATGGCCACTAGAATAAAATGGTCATCTTTTTTTGTTATCTATTGAATTTTTTTCTGGAATACATCTATAAATTCTTTATTGTTGCCAGTTTTAGATAACATATTAATTAAATTCTCTGTAATATCATCTGAGTTTCCATCTCTATACATCTTTTTCCTTATGGAGAATGCTACTTCTAATTCTTCTTTAGATAAAATTAAATCTTCTTTTCTTGTTCCAGACTTATATATATCTATAGCTGGGAAAATTCTTCTCTCTTGTAGACGTCTATCTAAATGAACCTCCATATTACCTGTTCCTTTAAATTCTTCAAATATCATATCATCCATTCTCGACCCTGTTTCAATTAGTGCAGTAGCTAGTATTGTTAAACTTCCGCCCTCTTCAATTTTTCTTGCTGCTCCAAAAAACTTTTTAGGCATTATAAGCGCACCTGGATCAAGACCACCTGATAATGTTCTACCTGTAGGAGTTATTGTCAAATTGTATGCTCTTGATAATCTAGTTATACTATCCATAAGAATAACAACATCTTTTCCTTGCTCAACCATTCTCTTAGCCCTTTCTAATACCATTTGGGCTACCTTTGCATGGTTTTGCGGTTCCTCATCAAAAGTTGAATAAACTACATCTCCATTAATAGACCTCTTCATATCTGTAACTTCTTCTGGTCTTTCATCTATAAGCAAAACAATAAGCTTTACATCAGGATAATTTTTAGATATATTTTGAGCAATCTTTTTTAATAGCGTAGTTTTCCCTGCCTTTGGTGGAGCAACTATAATTCCTCTTTGTCCTTTTCCTATTGGGCATATTATATCCATGAGTCTCGATGATAAATCATTACTATCAGAGGTTTCTAATTTTAATCTTTCTTTTGGATATATTGGTGTTAATGTTTCAAATGATTTTCTTCCTATAGCTTTTTCCGGATGCTCTCCATTAACTTTTTGAACAAATAATAAAGCTTTAAACTTCTCAGTCTCCTTTGCTTCTCTTACTTTACCTTCAACTTCATCTCCTGTTCTTAAATTGAATCTTCTAATCTGAGATGGAGATACATAAACATCTTCGCTACTAGTTAAATAGTTTTTACATCTTAGGAAACCAAAACTATTATTTTCAAGTATTTCTAAAATCCCATTTGCAACGTTGGATTCATTTATCATTTCTTTTAAATTTTCTTTCTTTTCCACATTCCCAATTTCATTTGTTCTAGATTTTACTTCTGAATCATTGCTTTCTTTATTCGACTCAGTATTATTACTTCTAGGCATAACACTTCTAGTCTCTTCTACATTCTTAGGCGCTATATTTTCTCTTAATATAACACCATTCTTTTCTATAAAGTTACTAGGAACTTTCAATATTTCTTCTATTAACTCATTCTTTTTATATTTAGATATATTTTTCACACCTAAATCTTTAGCAATATCTTTTAACTTTGTTAAAGTCATGCTTTCATATTCTTTTTTTGTCAAGTTCGCACCTCCAATTTATAGATATGAATCTATAAAATCAATTCTTTTATAATTTTAGTTATATTTTATATTGGAAAATTTAACAGTAAGATAGTTAGAAATGATATATATTTGAGAATATTTTAGAATAATACTTGTAAAAATACATTTTCTATTAGTTTAGATATTTATTTCAAATTTAATGCAATATATTAAATTTTATTTTATATAATTCACGATCAATAATTTAAACTACTAAAGTTATTAAAATAAGTTTAATATATAATAAATTATAATACTTATTATATATTAAACTCAATAATAAAACAAATTACTTTGATTTATTTTCTTCTAGTGCTGCTTTAATAAATCCTACAAACAACTTATGTGGTTTGTTAGGTCTTGATTTTAACTCTGGGTGGAATTGTACTGCAACATACCATGGATGATCTTCAACTTCAACAATCTCAACTAATCTTTCATCAGGACTCGTTCCTGCAATTTTCATTCCAGCTTCAGTTATTTGTTTTCTGAATTCATTATTAAATTCATATCTATGTCTATGTCTTTCATTGATAATTTCATTTTTATATACTTCATAAGAGTTAGTATTTTCAGCTAATCTACAAGGATATAATCCTAATCTCATTGTACCACCAAGATTTTCTATATCCTTTTGATCTGGCATAAGATCTATTACTGGATAATTTGTACCTGGGTTTATTTCCGAACTATTCGCATCTTCATACCCTAATACACTTCTTGCATATTCAATTACGGCACATTGCATTCCCAAGCAAATTCCTAGGAAAGGTTTCTTATTTTCTCTCGCCCATTTTATAGCTGCTATTTTACCTTCTATTCCTCTATCACCAAATCCACCTGGCACTAATATTCCATCAACATCTTTAAGTAATTCTTGAGCATTACTGTTTTCAATATTTTCGGCATTAATCCACTTAATTTCAACATTAGTATTATTAGCATATCCACCATGACTTAATGCTTCAACCACTGATATGTATGCATCGTGTAACTCAACGTATTTACCCACTAATGCTATCTTCACGTTGTTTTTAAGGTTCTTAATCTTTTGTACCATTTGAATCCATTCGGAATTATCAATATCTTTACATCCTAAATGTAATTTTTCACATACAAGATTATCTAAACCTTCTGAATGTAGCATTAATGGAACTTCATATAAATTTTCCGCATCAAGATTTTGAATTACTGATCTTCCGTCTATATTACAGAACAATCCAATTTTAGCCTTAACATCATCTGATAATTCTTTCTCAGTTCTGCATACTATTATATCTGGTTGGATACCTATCATTCTTAATTCTTTTACTGAATGTTGAGTAGGCTTTGTCTTTAATTCTCCTGCTTTTCCCAAGTATGGTACCAAAGTAACATGTATGTAACAAACATTTTCAGCTCCAACTTCACTTTTTATTTGTCTAATAGATTCTAAAAATGGTTGTGATTCTATATCTCCAACAGTCCCACCAATTTCAGTTATTACCACATCAACATCTCTATCTTTTGCTACTTGGTATACTTTATCTTTTATAGCATTAGTTATATGAGGAATTACCTGAACTGTACCTCCAAGGTATTCTCCCCTTCTTTCTTTTTCTATAACAGAACTATATATCTTACCAGTTGTAACATTTGAATTTTGAGTTAAACTTTCATCTATAAATCTTTCATAATGGCCTAAATCTAAATCTGTCTCAGCTCCATCATCTGTAACAAAAACCTCTCCATGCTGATAAGGGCTCATTGTTCCCGGATCCACATTAAGATATGGATCAAATTTTTGAATAGAAATTTTTACCCCTCTATTCTTCAATAATCTCCCAAGAGACGCTGCTGTTATTCCTTTTCCTAGTGCTGATACAACTCCGCCTGTAACAAAAACGTATTTAGTACTCATTTTTATCCTCCCTATGTTAAAATGTTCTTCTAAATTAATATTGACTTTTTCAAAAAGTCATGCTATAATGAAAATCACCCCATAATATAATATGGGGCACTTGTGTTGCTTAATAACATAGGTATTATAATATCACATATCTACTCCAATATCTAGTCTTTTTTTTATAATAAATTGGTCATGCTATTCTTTCCTATATTATCTTCTAATTCAAAGTACTTCTCTCTAAAAAGTCTATTTATTAATAACTTTTCTTCTGCTAGTTTCAAATTGTTACTTATACTCTTAGAAGTTTTTAGATTAAAAACTTCCTTAACTCTCTCAGTATCTAAACAGTGATTATATTTTAATAATAATAATAATATATATTTATTATCTCTATTTTTTAGCAATTCTATAAAATTTTCTTCATCAATTCCGTAATATTTGCATATGTTATTCAATATCTCTATATATTTCAATCCATTTTGCATATATATTCCTCCCTTTGAAATTATATCCCATTTTTTTCTAATTTAATCAACTTATTCCTAAATCTCTTTATACAAAGGGAGTATTTAAATAAATATAGAACCTACTTAATTTAATTTCACACCGATAGTTAAGTTTGTCTTCAATGCAGGCTGTCCACCTATTTCTAGTATGTACATTGCGGTTATTGTTCCGCCCTCTTTACTAATATCAATATTAAGTTTTTTAGTATCTATTTGAAGATCCATAACACCGTACGGCGTTTTATATAGAGATATTGTTCTATGATTATTTCTAAATTCCATTTTAGTTTCTGTAGTGCCTTCTCTTATTAAATCAAAAGAATCATTTCTTATTATTATAGTAGTCTTTGTCCCTTCCATCCCTGAAAGCTTTGTTTCCTCATACTCTACCTTAAATCCATCTTCTATTTCATGGAAATCTCCTGGAGTTACTACCCCTACAAGATCCTCTTCATTATCCAATACATAACTATCTACCGTTATAATAGCTTTTTTCTTCATATTCTCCTCCACTTATAATATATTATATTTGAATATTATTTTTGACTTTCAGAAATAAGCTTTAGCTTTATTAAATTCATTTGACAACTATATAAATTTCGTGAATAAAACTTCCAAATATCCTATTAATATTATTTAAATATATCTCGAAATATTTCCACTATTTTAAACTTTATCTTTATATTATTTTCATCTGCCTGCTTATCCCCTACATTTTCAGTTGAATCGTCTTTAGATTCTAATTCAAAACTTTTTCCATTTGACTTTATTTTATTCTCTGTTTTATCATATTCCACTTGTGCCTTTGATTCGTCTACAAAACATAATGGAGGAAACATTACACACCACCAGTTTCTACCTTGTCCACTTCCTATAATTATTCTAAAGGCCTCATAATTTCCTTGAGGTAAAGTGATATTACCATAAGACTTATCAGGAAAATTTTCCCTAGACAATTCAACTTTTACATCATAATCATAATTATTATCCTTAATTACTTGTTGTGCAAGTGTTTTAACATCTTCCATCTTATCTTTTATAATTTTTCTTGATTCATCTAATGATTGTGAAGAATTTAAATAAGGATATAGATAATCTATAACTCTATTCTTAACTTTTAACTTCAATTGTTGATCATCATCATTATCACTATTAGCGATTACATGAAATCTTATTAATGAATCTTTAACCTCGTCGTAATTGAGAACCCTCATATTATTATCATTTTTATTACTTTCTGTTGCAATTAAACTATTTACCAAACTTGTACTATTACCTCTAACAATGCTTGTACATCCAGAAAATATATTTATACTTAATGTTATTAAAACTACCAATACTATTTTTTTTAATTTCAAATATTTTATCATGAACAAACCCCCTTGTAGCTAAAATTATTACCACTTGGAGGTTTTTTATACATTCAATTTGAATTAAATTGTTCTTGTTATAAATACATCTTTATATTTTTTTTTCATTTCATCATAGCATAACTGTGCTTTTAGCATATCATCAAAAAGAGCAAAAACAGTTGGTCCACTACCACTCATCATTGTACCTATAGAGCCAATAGATTTCATTTCTTCCTTAATGTTAGCAATAACTCTATGCTTCCTTAAAGTAACATTTTCTAATAAATTTTTCATATTATTTGCTACAAAATAAACATCATCATTATTCATATTTTCTATTAAACTATCTATTTTAGGATGAAATACAACTTTTGATAAATCAAAGCATTTATAAACTTCTTTTGTTGATACACCAAAAGGTGGCTTTACTAAAACTATTATTTTATCTTTAAATGATTTTAATTGGGTAATTTTTTCTCCTATACCTTCGCACAGTGCTGTTCCACCTTTTATGCAATATGGTACATCAGCTCCTAGTTTTAGCCCTATAGATTTCAATTCTTCATCACTTGCATTTACATTAAACATCTTATTCATAAGCTTTAAAACTCCTGCTGCATCGGTACTTCCGCCTGCCAATCCAGCTGAAACAGGTATATTCTTAGTTAACTTTATATCTACTCCCTGACTAATAGAATAAGTTTCCTTAAATATTTTCGCTGCTTTATAAGCTAAATTTCTTTCATCTGTAGGAACATAATGTTTATTACAATTTAACCTTATCTCAGATTCAGTTTTCTCTATTTCTATTATGTCATATAAATCTATAGTTTGCATTATCATTCTTAATATATGATATCCGTCTTCTCTTTTCCCAACAATATCTAAGGCAATATTTATTTTGGCATAAGCCTTAATCTTCATTATCTTATTCCTTTCTTAACATTTTGACAATATTTTATCATAGGTAAAAAATCTTGTCTAATTAATAAATTAAAAAAGGATTAATAATGTCTATTAAACATTCTGCTATGAGATCAATTTTAGATAACTTTAAATCTTTTATCAAGAGTTATAATGTATTACTGTACTGTTTATATTCTTCATCGAACGTATCTAGTTGTTTGTTTGGTTCCTCATTTATAAACTCTAAAAGAGAATCTAATTTTTCATAGAATACTACAATCATATCGCCCTTATTACTCATATCTATTGCATATTTTAACGCTTGAACTTCATCTAGACAAATCTTCAAATTTGCATTTTTATTAGTTTTCAATATTGACTTTTCTAATATATCTGCAATCTCTCCAGATTTTCTACCCCTTTTATCCTTATCTTCTTTTATTACTATTTTATCAAAATTATTAGCACATATTTCTCCTATTGCGTATCCTATATCGTCTTTTCTATCTCCTGGTATTCCAATTACCCCAATTAAATCATTATCTCCCTTAATCTTTCTCAATGAAGATATAATCGCTCTATAACCTTCAATATTATGAGCATAATCTAATATAACTCTTCTGTTAAGGTAATTGTACATGTTAAATCTTCCGCTATTATCTTCATTCTTTAACCCAAAGTCCATAAAACCTTTTGAAATCATACAATAATCAACTTCTAAGCCTACAAGCCCTGCACAAGCTGCCATTGCATTTTCTATATTATATTCTAATGTTCCATTATATGATATTGGTAACTCTCTAGTAGCTACAATTTCATACTTCTTCTTATTATTAATTACGCAAATTTTATCATCTTCAACAAATACAGCTATTTTGCCATTAGCTATATTTTCTTGTATCAACGGATTTTCTTTATCTTTTGCAAAATAAATTTTTTCTGCTGTGAATCTATTTATTACAGTTTTGCTATATTTATCATCAGCATTTACAACAACAAAACCATCATCTTTTACTGCTTCTCCTACTAAAGCTTTTGTAAAGCTCAACTCTTCAATAGAATTAATTCCATCCAAACCCAGATGATCATTGGTTATATTTGTGATTATTGCTACATCTGCCAACTCATATGCTAGCCCTCTTTTAACCAATCCTCCTCTAGCAGTTTCTAAAACAGCTACATCTACATCTTTATTCATCAGTATTGATCTTGCGCTATTAAATCCAGAATCATCTCCCTTATGTATACACTTTTCATTCAAATATACACCATCAGTCGATGTCATGCCTACATTGCTTCCCATCTTTCTTAGCACATGACTTATTAACCTTGTAGTAGTTGTCTTTCCATTAGTGCCTGTAATAGATATTACAGGTATATTTTTAGGCTCTTCATCATAAAGCGTTTCAAGTATTGCTTTTCCCACATTACGCCTTTTACCTTTTGAAGGGAAATGGTGCATTCTTATACCTGGCGCGGCATTTATCTCTAAAACTACTCCATTATTATCCTTAAGCGGAACACTAATATCTTTTGCACAAATATCAACTCCACAAATATCTAACCCTAAAGTTTTAGCTGCATTTATGCAACTTTCTATATTTTCCTCACAGATTTCATCAGTGCAATCTATTGCTATTCCACCAGTAGAAAGATTTGCATTCTCTCTTAATAATATTTTTTCACCCTCTTCAGGGATATAGTTCAGTTCCAATCCTCTTTTAGAAAGGCATGATATTAACTCAGCATCAATTTTTATTTTGGTTAATGCTTTTTCATGATCCTCTCCTCTTAATGGATCCTTATTAAGAACCTCTATTAACATCCTTAAACTATCTTTTCCATTTCCAATAACATATGGAGCAATTCTCAATGATACAGCTACCACCTTGTAATTTACAACACAAACTCTGTAGTCGCTTCCTTCAAAGTATTTTTCCAAAATTATATCCTTTTGATTTTTTCTTAAGTTAATATATGCATCAACCAATTGTTTTTGATCTTTTATATTCAGTATTACTCCTTGACCCTTGTTTCCGCATTGTGGCTTTAAAACCACTGGATATCCAATTCGTTCTGCTTCTTGTAATAATCCAATTAAATTAAGCACTTTACTTCCGTCTGCTACAGGAATATTTTGAGTTTGAAGCAACTGTTTTGTTAAGAGTTTATCACAAGATATATCAACTCCTACACAACTAGTCTTGTTTCCTATAGAAGCTTCTATAATTCTACCCGCTTTTCCATATCCTATTTGATATATGGTACTGTCCCCTAGTTGCATAACAGGAAGTTTATATTCCCTTGCCGCATCACATATTGCTTTTGTAGTCGCACCCATTTGCTCATTTTGCAATATATTTTGTATAATTTTCATTCTTCCATCGAAATTTATTGGATTTTGCGCTATCAAAGAATTCATTAAATCTATGGCTAAATTAGCCACCTCAAGTATTGTATTTTTATATTCATATTGTACGATAATATAATACATATCGCCTTTAATTTCTCTTGCCTTTCCATAAGCAACATCTATTCCTAAATTATTTTGTATCGCTATCATAGTGTGTTCACAAATATGCGCTAGGTAAGTTCCTTCTTTTAGTCTTTTAACAAAACCACCTTCTTCATCAATTCCGCATCTATGATTTTTTAATTCAGGAATTATATTTACAAGATTAAAATTAAAATTCGGTATGTCCTTACTTGGTATTTCAGAATATCCTTCCAAATCCATATCTATTCTTATACACTTTTTATGAGAATAAATATTTTGACCTTCATATATTCTCTTTTGTATTATCTTCATGATTAAACTTTTCCTCCTCAAAAGGTGACTTTTTTATAAGATCAAATTTATTTCCATCAGTTAATACATGCAACTTAACATTATGCATACTCAAAATATCATCTGCATATAATTCTGAAACATTAGTATATGTAATTGCACTACCATCAATAAAGTAAACTGCTCCTTCACCTATTACCTCTATCATTCCAGATTGGTTTACTACTATTCCTGTATTCTCATCTATTCCTATTCCTAAAACCTCAGGGTTTTGTGCAATTCCTGTTAATAATCTCCCTATTCTTCCTCTTTGAGCAAAATGTTGGTCAATTATAACATCCTTAATCAACCCAAGACCTGGAGACATTTTTAATGTGCATTTTCTAGGATCATCATCATCTTCCCCTTGAACTATCATTGTGTCACTCATTACGGATGCTCCTGCTGAAGTACCTACTATAAATGCACCATTCTTCCAAGCTTCTTCTAATGCATCATAAACCGGAGTTCCGCCAATTAAACTTGTTATTTTTAATTGATCTCCACCGGTAAAAAATATTAATGAAGAATCTCTGATTAGCTCTACATTCATATCATCAGATGCTTCTGTTCTCTCACTTATATCTAATACCTTTATATTTTTTACTTCAAGTTCTCCAAATACCTCTTTATATTTATTTGCGGCCTCTTTAGGATAATCAGTTGCAATAGTTGCAATTAATAAAGTATCTTTACTTTTGTCAATTGAATCACATACTCTTTTTAAAATTTCTTTTTTGCCTTCTTTATCTTCGGCTCCTCCAATGATTATTAAATTACCACTTAAAACTTTTTCCAAATTTTCTCACCTCATATCATGCATTACATATTCTATCCACCAGATTAAATAATTATTCAAGAAATTTGGCTGCTGCAAATGCCAAACCACGTTTCCTATAAGAATAATTTCTCTAGTTTTTACTTCCTTAAGTTCGAAGTAATTAGCAACTATAAAACAAAACTTAGTTTGTGTATTTTTCATTTTATTATGTAAATATTTTTTCTTCATATCCAAAAACTTTTTCTATTTTTAGAGCTTAATAATATTGCTTCATAAAAAAAGAGATCCTCCGGAATTCATCTAATGAAATTCTTAAAGTATCTCTTTTTTTATGAATTTAATTAATTTTAGAATATTGCCCTTCCTGGTATTATCAATTTTTGTCCTTCTTCAATATGTTCTGGATCTTCAATCTTATTTATTTTAATTAAATCGTCAACTGTTGTATTATATTTTTTTGCTAAGTTCCAGAAAGTATCCCCTTTACCAATTACATATATAGTAATACTAGCTTTCTTTTCTGGAATATCGCCCTCTTCTTCAACCACATCTGAAACAAATTCTTTATTCATTTCATACAATACTCTGCCAGATAGTATCACAGTAGCTTTAATCGCTATATTATTTCCTTCTATAGCCGCTTCAATATTTTCTAAATTACTTTTAATTATAGATTTCATATTTTCATCTGCGCCTGCTATATCAATTGCAGCTGAGAATGGTATCTCTGCTTTAACACTTGATAGGTATTTCTCCTCATCAGTTGTCTTATACAATATACTTGCTTTTATAATTCCCTCTACAATAACTCTGTCTTTTACAACTTGTTTATCTGTTAATATTATAGCCCCATTAGCAGATATTATATGTTCAGGTCTCAAATCATTATCTTTCAATTGAATATTATACTTAACAATTGCTTCAGAATTATTCATTCCATGAAGAATTCCAACTTCATGTTCATCTTTTTTGAGACTAAGCAAACAATTGGTAGAATATGCATCTTTAATAGTATCTATGTTTTCTTTTGAAAATATCTTAACATTTGCTCTAACTACAAGCTCATCGTTTATAATTCTTATTTCGCCTAAATCATCTTCTTCCAACATTAAATCATTATTTGATATTTCATAGGAAACAGTTGGAATCATATCTGATGTTATACCATTAATTTCTTCCTCTTTTGATAAATAAATATCATCTTCTAATGGAATTATTTCCTTAGAATCTTCTCCTTTGTATAGTATATTTAATTTGCAGTAACAGCCAAGATAAACTTTATCTTCTGTTATTTTTATTTCCTTTTTATGAAGTAGTAAGGAACACTTTAATATTTTGCTGATTTGTGGTTTATCCATACCAACTCTAATCATAGATTTACCTACTAATTCAACATCCTCTGTTGCATTGATTTTATTAATTGTCTCTGTTTTTTTCAATACTTCTACTTGATCATTGCCCTCAATATCTTTTACAAATTCAAATTCATTGCTCTTGTAAAGTTCCCAATCTACAGTAACTATACCCTGAATAGATATTTTCCTCTCATTCATTATGTTTGCTTCAATATGTTCAATATTACACTCTGCCTCGCAAATTACTCTATTTTCCCCTTGATTCAAGTCAATATTATTTGTAAAGTTCTGATTATAATTCACCGAATTTACTGCGAGTCCCTCTTCTTTAGCTAAATATATTACTGTGTACTCAACCTTTCCTTCTATAACTACTTTATCTCCAATTATTTCTTTATTAGTTACCATTGGTCTAGCTTCAACAGTTAATATCTCTTGTACATCAGGATGGGTATCAGGGATTAAGTATTCATCTTTTAATACCGAATTCGTATTATTTTCCCTAAGCAATTGTTCAAACTGTACATTTTCTTTTACAATATCTATATCTGCCATATTTTATACCTCCATAAAATTCCTACTATTCATTTATATACATATGAGTAGAAATTTATGATAAATATATTTTTATTTTATTCTAACAAATTAAGTAAACCTTTTATTTAATTTACTTAACAATATTTTTTTAAATTTTTTTGCGTTTTTTATTGACATATACTATTTTTTGTCGTAATATAGTAATTGGTTATTGACCATATAACCTCTCATAAATTCTCAATACCCTTTTATACCATAGTTGAAAGATGGAAACCCACCATCTTTCTTTTTTTATAAAATTATTTAGTTAATCTAAATCCTATTATCATTTTAATCATAAAATTATATTCTATTTATGGCTTTCTACGTATAAAAACACTTCTCACAATTTCTAATTCATTAATTATTTTAAATAAATATGAATATTAAAAACTCACTTAAAAATAAAATAAAAAGAAAAAACTCCGAATTAATCGAAGCTTATATTCTAGTTGGAAATACCAATTGTACAGTCTTTGTTAATACATCTGAATAACTATAAGTCACGGTCCTTTGGGTGTCATTTTTTAATCTTATAACAAAAATACTTGGGTATACACTTTCAATTATACCATCATTAACTAAAATCTTTTTCCTTCCACCATTAGCTTTTAGAGTCACTTTCTGACCGACGTGTCTCTCTATATCGTTTTTAATGGAAGCAATAGTTTTAACTTTTTCCATGTAAACACCCTCTTTCATACTAATTATATAACAAAATCATAAATTAGTCAAGTAAAATAAATATTTTATCATTTATAGCACCATATTGTCAATGTAAACATTTTTCCAATTATATATGTTTTCAAGCTATTTTATTATATTATCTGCTTTTTCTTAATTATTATTCCCCTTATCATTAAATTTAATTCTATAACATTTCATAATCTATAAATAACCTTAATTTTATTTTTAAATTGATTCCATGTTCATACTTAGATAAGTATATAATTTAAAATCAGATATTATATTAAAAATCTTTCTTAGCTCAATGTTATATCTATAAACTATTCCCCATTCAATTATTCTATACTCTTATCCTATTAACATAATTTCGAGTATTTCCAATGTTATATATTGACCAATACTACTTACAGTAATATTGGTCAATATTTTATTCCTTACTATATTTTTTAAGAAAATCTTAGTAGACATTTTATATAAAGCTGGAATTCCCTCCCCGTTCAGAATTTATTCTCAACAATACCAAATGACATTTTTTAATCATATAAAAATATTTTTTACTATAAAATACTCCTTTAATCACACGTACATTAAAGGAGTATTTATATTTATTCTCTATTTTTCATTAATTAATTTTTCAATTTGATCAGCAATTTTCTCTGGTTCATATGTTGGTGCAAATCTAGCTATTACTTTTCCCTCTTTTGATACAAGGAATTTTGTAAAATTCCACTTAATATCATCTCCACTTGTATTAAAGCCTTTTTCTGATAAAAGATTATACAATCCCTTTGATGCATCATCTTCGCTTGCAATAGGAGCCTCTTTCTTTAAAAAAACATATAATGGATCACTATTCTCTCCATTTACATCAATCTTTGCAAATGTTTTAAAAGTTGTTCCGTATGTTAATTTACAAAAATTTGATATCTCTTCATTAGTCCCCGGCGCTTGCTCAAAGAATTGATTTGATGGAAAATCTAATATTTCAAATCCACTGTCTTTATATTTATCATAAAGCTTTTGAAGCCCTTCGTATTGTGGAGTAAACCCACATCCTGTAGCTGTATTAACAATTAGTAATACCTTTCCCTCGTATGTCTCCATAGAAACCGAATTTCCATTTATATCTTTTACTAAATAATCATATATCATTTTGCTTCTCTCCTTATCATCTTTAATATGAACTTAAGTGAATAAACTTATGTTTTCATAAATTATATTTTATAAAATTAAATTTGTTAAAACTACTATATATTCTATTATTATTTTTGTCAAATAGAAATATTATATTTATTAATTATAGTTAAAAACTTCAATACTCTTACTAATTGTTTAGATGCATTGAAGTTTTTAATAATTTATTTTATGCAATTCCTATCTAAATTATTTATTAAATATAAGGAGATTTAGGATATCCTTCTCTATACTTTCCCCTAGTCTGCAATCCT
The DNA here is from genome assembly GCF_022324665.1 of Clostridium sp. YIM B02500. NCBI lineage: Bacteria > Bacillati > Bacillota > Clostridia > Eubacteriales > Clostridiaceae > Clostridium > Clostridium sp. YIM B02500. The sequence goes on from NZ_JAKGTE010000007.1 coordinate 189,222, forward strand.
CCAACTCCCTTTATTCCTGTTATCGTATTTTCAATAACATCAGTTATTGAGACTACCTTATCAATTCTTGTATAAGCAATCTTCTCACATACAAAAACAGGGTCCAGGCAGTGTATTAATACTCGATTTGGACTCGAGGCAAAATTAGCACCTACGTCTAATATTCTTTCATAGCAACTTTGACAAGCCCCTGCAAATATTACTAATTCATCATAACTTGAATTATAATTTCTTAAGTTTTTGACTGATTCTAAATAATATCTTGAATTTCTATAATTATCTAAATTCAAATAATCTCTTGGTTCTCGTAAAACACTATCGTGTCCAGTTAAAACTACTATGTCCGGTTTTATTTCTTTCACTAAGTCTACTATTACCTCTGGTTGATCTTTTTCCGCTATAGCTCTCCCCACTGCATCTAAAGATAATTGCTTATATACCTTTAAACAAGTCTCCATGTACTCACTATCCCCATCTACATGGAGAATCTTTCCTGGCCTTCCAAACATCAATTCATTCTTCGTCTTTATCTTAGGAGATTTTTCAACTTTATCCCTAAGATCACCTCGTAGTATCATAGCTTTCTTTATGGCCTCATTAACTCTTGTATTTAATATTTTATCTTGAGATCCAGTGTCCTCTTCTGCCATTTCAAGATCATCCAAACTTGCATCTGCTATTATTCTTATATTAATTCCTTTTAGAATTATATTATACTTTCCGCCACTATCTTTAATATCAATTATTTTAAAAGTAATATCTTTATTATAAGATTTTCTAACAACTATATCTCCTATTTCCATTACTTTCTCCTAATACATTCTTTCACATTATAATATGGTAAAGATTATTAAAGGTTTCTAAATTAATATAAGAATGATTTTATTCTATCTAGGCAAGAACAAAATAAATGAACTATCGAAATAATTCTTTAATTATTTCGGTAGTTCATATTATTATGTTTATTATATCTTATATTCATTCTTGAATTTTTCTAAAAATTCTAGGTATTTCTCTTGCTCATGTATTATTGATTCTAACTTACCTGCAAATGTATTTTGCCCCCAATTAACTTCATTATAATAATATCTATTTGCAAGCCTCCAATATCTTTGTGGGAATTGAAGATATGCATATAATACCTTATATTCCTCTGATTTTAATTTTGATACTGAATCATAGGATTCTATAATAGCTGTCGCAAATTCTAAATTCCACTCAACTCTCTTTAGCACCTTTATCATAAAATTGCTTATATCAAAGGTTCTAACTTCTCTTTTACAGTAATCAAAATCTATAACATGTACATCCATACTATCGCTCAAAATTATATTATGATAAGTAAAATCATGATGGCAAAAACTTTTTTCATTCTCAGCAATTGCACATAACTCATAGTAATCTGACTCATTTAAAGTTACTAAGGATTTCTTCCCGATCTCTTTATAAAACTCCATAGATTTTAAATAGAGCATGTCAAAATCACTTTTTATACTTTTTTTCCTTACCATATCTCTCATTTTATCTAAAGATTTAATTCTTTTTTCTATTAAATGAGGCCATCTGCCAAGATCACTTTTGAGCTTAGAATTCTCAGGTGGATCATATCCCTTAGATGCTTCATGGAGATTAGCTAAAGTTTTTGCTGCTATTTTTACTTCATCTATGTTATGGAAGTCACATTCCCTTCCTTCTAACCATTCAGACAAAGTATATAAGTCTTCATTAACCAATGCATAAGGCTCTCCATTTATGTTTAAATAGTATTTATCTAAATTATTAAAACCATTTTTTCTTAAGTGCTCTTTAGCACCATACACGAACAATAACTTTTGGGGTCCATAATTTATCTTTTTCAAACATCTCTCGCCTTTATCTGTTTTAAGATAGTATACGCCCTTATTTGCCTTAATTTTTTCTATCTTTATATTGAATTGTCTTTCAATTTCAAATTCCCTCATCATACTTCTCACCTCCTGTATATTTATATGAGGATATCATTTCTTTTATTAACATTTTTTATATTCTTTTAATATAATAGATTAAGACAAATGCTATGAAAGGGTTTAATAATGAAAATAGGAATAGATGGTAGAGCTGCAAAGTGGTATCGAGGCACTGGTATAGGTACCTATACTTATCAGTTAATATCTAGCCTCAACAATGTTGATAGTAACAATAACTATTTAATTTTCACACCACAATGCGACTTTATAAGCGATTTAAATAATAATTTTAAAACAGAACTTATTGAATCAATACCTTCTAATAGTTTTTGGGATGATATAAATGTTCCCAATATATTAAATAATGCAGACATAGAGCTTTACCATGTCCCACAAAACGGGGTTGGTCTATCAGAAAATGTTGAATGCAAAAAAGTTATTACTCTACATGATATAATTCCTTTAAGAATGCCTGAAACTGTTAGTGATAGATATTTAAAAATATTTAATAATGAACTGCCTAAAATTTTAGATAATTGTGATGGAATAATTACTGTATCTAATTACTCTAAGGATGATATTGCTAAGGAATTTAACTTTCCTGCTGAAAAGATTTATGTTACCCCATTAGCTGCTGAAGATATTTACAGACCTATGAGTAAATGTAGATCTAAAGACTTTATTACTGAGAAATATGGGATAAAGGAAGACTTCGTACTTTACGTTGGAGGATTTAGTCCAAGAAAGAATATTTTAGGGCTAATAGAAGCCTATTCTAAACTCCCAAGTAAATTAAAAGAAAGTTTCAAGCTAGTTATAATTGGTCGTAAGGGTCCTTCTTATACTAAATACAAAAATAGAGCTGATGGTCTAAATATATCTAATAACGTTATTTTTACTGATTTTATTCCCATTGAAGATATGCCGTTGTTTTACAACGCTGCTGAGGTCCTTGTATACCCTTCTTTTTATGAAGGATTTGGACTTCCTCCTATAGAGGCTATGGCATGTGGTACTCCTGTAATAGCTTCTAATGTTACGTCATTGCCTGAGGTATGTCATGAATCAGCACTTTTTATAGATCCTAATGATATTGATTCACTATCTTATGACATAGAAAGAGTTTTAAGTAATAGCTTATTAAGGTTAACAATGGTCAAAAAAAGCCTAACACGAAGTAAAAACTTTTCTTGGAATAAAACAGCTCTAGATACAATATCCGCCTATGAAGCTATAATAAATTCATAGAATAATACACTAACTATATAAAATAAAATTTATATTTTTTATATAACTAGTAAAATTCCTTCATAGTTTTTGTAATTAGCTACCTTATAAGTAATTTATATTACAACAGTTTCAATTAAACAATTTCTATTAAATATCTGTATAAAGGCAAGAAAATCATAAGAGATTTTCTTGCCTTTATAAATTCTCAATATTTTTTAACTAATAAGAAACCAATATTCTATTTACGAAATAAAATATTGGCTAAATTATTATTATAAATAGATCAATTATAAATTAGATTTATATTATTCTTTGCATTCAAATAAATTAAACTTATATTTAAATTACCTATTTACTTCAGCACCTATGAAAAATTTATTTTCTAAAACCTTTAAAAATTCATATCTAAAGTCCTCATTACTCAACTTTCCTTCAAATCTGCTTAAATATACTTCATATTCCCAGTTCTTTCTCTTATGATAATAATCTCTTGATATTGTATAAAAATCTTTAGGGAACTTTATAAGTATATACAAGAGTTCTTTTTCTTCTTTTTTTAAAATGGACACATTCTCATATCCATTAATACAAGTTGACATCTTGTCCACATCGAATGCGGCATTCTTTATGCACTTTAAAATAAAATTCCATATATCCATTACTCTTAAATCTATAGTCATAAAATCAAAATCTATTATATTTATTTCATTATTTTTGGTTAAGAAATTATGATAAGCTAAATCATTATGACACAAACGAATAGTATCTCCATCCTGTCTTAGGTTATCATATGAGCTTTTTTCAATGTCATTTTGAACCTCTTTAATTTCATTTAAATACTTATCTACATTGTTTATAAATAATTTATCAAATTCATTTTTATATTTGTACGTATCTACTAAACTCTTCATCCAAATTAAATCATCATATGCTTCTTTAATTTTATCTTTCAAAGATATATCTAAAAAATCTTTTTTGTATTTATCTTTCAAATGTTCTCTTAATCCTTTTGAAGCTTTATGCATTAAAGCTATATTTTCTGCACAAAGATCAATTTCTACTGGATTAGAAAATGATGCTTCTCTTCCATTCAATATATCCATAACAATATAAATTTGTCCATTCCATTCTTTATAACATAAATCATCTTTGAACCTTTTATATGTTATTACATGTTCATAACTCTTTTTTACATAGTCTAAAGAATCACTTATTAAATTGACTCTATCTACATCATAATTTACTCTTTTCAATATTTTATTTCCTTCATCTGTATATACCAAAAATACTTTTCTAAGTGGAACAATGTCGTTTACTTTTATTCCTAGTTCTTCGAAGAACTTTAGGCTCAAATCATAATCGCATAAATAATTTTTTTCTGAATACTTAGTTCTATTCATATTCTTCCTCCTAACAACTAAGCTTTAGGTATAAACAATAACTACCTTTGGTTACCTATATGATAAAATTTTTACTTTCATACTTTAAACTTTTCTTCAATCCATTTAATAATTGTTCGTCATTCCTTGCTTTCCTACTACCCTTACATTCCTCATTTTGTATATTATAAATTTCTCTTGTATTATCCTTTCTACTATCTCTATACCTCTCCCAAAACTTTAAAAAATCCTTTGGATAACTGCAAAGCCCTCTTAAATAATCAAAGCTGTTAAATGATAGGTGTGATCCATGTACAAATAACTTTATTAGTTCTTCCTCATCTATATTAATTTCCTTTCTTTGTAGTTTCTTAATATAATTATATAAGTCTTCTTCTACCAAGTTATATGTCATACCTTTTATTGTACACACTTCTATTTTTTCATTATTCTTTCTTAAATTACTTTTATCAACTTTACCAAGGCAGATTTCTTCTCTATTCATACTACGTCTTATAACTCCAAAGTAGTCATGTTCATAAATATAATTTATAGCCTTATTAGCTTTTTCCAACATTATTTTTCCGTTTGATAATATGATATTCTCTATCTCATTTGTACATGTTTTACTAGATACATATGAATAATTCTTTTGTAGTTTTCTTATCTGCACTTTATAAGATTCCACTTCTCTGCCTATTGTGCTTTTAATTTTGCTTAGCCCTGTTAGATTGCCGCCTAATAGCAATTTATGAAATTCTATAATTAAATCAACTTGAGAAACTATATCATTTCTTTGCATATTTTTATCATAACTAAAACCTTGTCCTATAATAGCTATTCCTTTTTTATTTAAATACTGATTAATCAATAATTCATCCATATTAATTTCCCCCACTAAAATAACTATCAATAAACTTTTCTCTAAATTCACAATCATTTAAGTACTTCTCTAACTTATTGATGAAAAATTCTTCTCCCCATGGTTGCTGTTCCCAATAAACCTGCAACCCTATTTGCCAGAAAGCCTGAGGAAATCTTATAAATTCTCTAATTATAGGTAGCTCTTCTTTTCTTATTTCTATTCTCTCACTATAGGCATTTAAAATTAGATTACATTTGTCGCTTTCCCATTTTCCATCTTTCATTGATCTTATTAATAAAGAAGATACGTCGTGGAGATGTGAATCTAATATGCAGTAATCAAAATCTATAATATTAATATTTTTCTTATTATCTATTAATATATTATGATGAGCATAGTCATGGTGGCAAAATCCCCTTGAAAGAACTTCCTTTTCCATAACCTTTACATAATTATTTTTTTGAAGACCTACTATACTCTTTTCTGCTCTATTTAATTCTTTTTCCATATTGTCCAAATACAATAAATCAAAATTTGATTTATATGCTTTTTGACTTATTCTATTTTTAAAATCCAGTATTTCTCTTCTCCTTGTTTCAAAAACATCTATCCATGAAAACCATCCAATCCTTGGTTTCATCTCTTTCTTCAATGTAAATCCTTTGCTGCATTCATGTAATTTTGCAAGCTCATTTGATACCATTGATAATTCTATTGGATTATCATAATTACTTACTCTCGATGGAATCCATTTTGTTAAGTACGCATACTTTCCGTTTATGTTCCCATATTCTTTTTTTTCTCTATTCATAATAAATTCAGGAATATCCCCAAATCCATTTCTTTGTAAATGCTTCATTGCAGATAAGATAAAATAAAAATGAGAGAATTCATATTTAACTACTTTCAAACAATATCTCTCATCCTTTGTAATAACTTTATAACTATTTTTAACTTTTTCAATATCTTCTACATCTAAATTATAATTTTCTTCAATATAGCCTTTAATTTTAAGTATCTCCTTATTATTCTCCATAAACTTTTCCTACCAGCTATTATTTATTTTTATTATATGTGCTCAAATAATTTATTGTGATTTATATTCACAAAAATTAAAAACTAATAATATTCTGTATTATATATGTAATTTGTTGAGGTGTTCATATGAAAATTGCCATTGATGCTCGTAGTTCCACTTTACATCAAGGAACTGGAATTGGTACTTATACTAGTAATCTTATATCAGAGATTCTTTCTTTAGATTCGAATGATGAATTCACTCTATTTTGCTCTGGAAAATTTAACAAAGAATTCAATAAGGAAAATGTTAATATAATTTATTCTTCAGGTAGACATGGCGGTTTTTATGAAAAATATTATATACCTAATGCACTTAACAAGGTCCATGCTGACCTATACCATATTCCTCAAAACGGAATAGGACTCGATTTTGATACAAAAATACCAACTATAGTTACAATCCATGATCTAATCCCATATATAATGCCTGAAACTGTTGGCAAAGGATACCTAGAACGATTTTTGAATAATATGCCAAATATAATTTCTAATTCACGCGGCATTCTAACAGTTTCTGAATACTCTAAAAGAGATATATTGAAATTCTTTAGTTTTTATCCTGAAGAAAAAATATTTGTAACTCCACTTGCCGCTAATAATAATTTTAAACCTTTGGATAAGAATCAATGTAAGCTATACGTAAAAAACACATTTAAAGTTGATGATCCTTATATATTATATATAGGTGGGTTTAGTTTAAGGAAAAATGCCTTAGGTTTAATTAAATCATTTTGTAAAGTTTATAAAGACTTGAATAAGCCTTATAAGTTATTGCTTGGGGGCCCTTTAAAAGATGAAGGTGAAAAGTTACTTTCATTTGTTCAAGAAAATAACTTACAAGACAAAGTTGTTTTTTGTGGATATATAGAAGATGATATTCTTCCTGTTCTTTATAGCGGGTGTGATGCATTTGTATACCCTTCCTTCTATGAAGGCTTTGGCCTTCCTCCGCTTGAAGCAATGAGCTGTAAGGCACCAGTTATAACATCTTCTATAACTTCTATTCCAGAAGTAACTGGTGATAGTGCTATTTTGATAAATCCTTATAATATAGAAGAATTAGACAATGCCTTAGTTGATCTTTTGAATAATGAAACTTTAAAAGCTGAGCTTAGTGAAAAGGGATATCTAAGAAGCCTTAACTTTACTTGGAATAAGACTGCCAAGAATACCTTAAATGCCTATAGAAGTTTAATATCTTAGACTTTTATAATTATTTAAATCTTTAGTAATAAATCAAATGTGAATTCAGAGTGATATTTCAAATACTATATTAAAATAAATTCAGCATTATAAGAAACACCTTACTGTTTTCCTTATAATGCTGATAATCTAAAACTATTTATATAAATTCTCATTATTAATTGGTATTTGCTCTAATCTCTTGCTTTATCTTTATATATTCATCGTAATTACTTATGATTGGAGTTTTTTCTTCTATATTACTTAATACTACAAGAGGACTTTTTCCAGTAAAATTTTTTACTGGCTCCTCAATATCTTTAGTATTATAAGTATATAAATAGCTTGAGAAAAACTTTCCTTCCTTAACATATTTAACAGCTTCCTTGTTGTTAGTTATTACGTAAGTTATAAATTTTTCAATTAGCTTATCATTCTCGCTGTTTTGATTTAATATTAATAAATTATCTCCTTCCGATGAAAAAAACTTATTAGCCCCTGGTTTAAGGCTAGGCACGTTATTAACGCTCCACGTACAAGGAACATCTAATGCTGCTATTTCTTTCATTGCATTAATAGACGATATTCTTGCTAAGAATTCTCCTCCATTTTGTAAATTTAAAATATTATTATCCTCTAGTTTTTTCATCATAGCTTGAACTTCTGATTTAACTACATCTGTGCTTTTATCACCATCACTTAATGTTTCCATGGTTAATAGATCCATCAAATCTTCGTAATCTTGATCAGTTGCATTAATTATAAATATTTTTCCGTTACTTTTTTCATGAATATCTTTTCCAATCCTTATGATATCATCCCATGTATTCAGACTATCTCTTTCATATCCATAACTTTTTAATAAATCTTCTCTGACATAGAAAGCTAATGGCCTAGATGTTAAAGGTATTCCTATGGAACTATCACCATATTTAACCTGAGCCACCCTATACTTAGAAAAATTCTTAGCATATTCGCTCAAGAGCTTATCATCCTTGTTATAATACTCATAGTTATCTAATTTTAGTTTATCAAAACTAAACCTATCTATCTGCGCTATACTAGAAATCTTTGATTTCGTACTTCCTTCTGAATTATTATTAACTATCTGATTGTAATTTTCTAACTTCTTTACACTTATTGAAGTCCTATCATTCTCCTTCATAAAATTATTGGCGCACTCAACTAAGTACTCATAGGAATTCTCATTTACTAAGAGCTCTATATTTCCTCTAACTTGTTGCTCTTTATTCGGTTGAAATAGATTAATGCTTACTATTCCAATTAACAAAAGGACCGAAAATACAATAGCATATTTAATTTTATTTTTCATATTTATATACCTCTATTTAATAGAACTTATTTTTTCATGCACTTCTATTAATTCAACCGCTAAATCCTTCAAAACCATTGTAGTCATTAAGTGATCTTGAGCGTGAACTAAAAGCAAGGAGAATTCTATTTTCTCATTTACAGCTTCTCCCTGAATTAAACTTGTTTGAGAATTATGTGCATATCCTAATTCCTCATCAGCTTTTATTATTAACCCTTTTGCTTTATCAAAATTTCCTTGTTTAGCTAAAGTAATTGCTTCCATAGAAAAAGTTCGTGCTTCCCCGCTGTGCATTATTATATTTAATATTATTTCCTCCATAAATTATCCCCTTCTCCATTTAGATATCAAAAAACTATTAAATTAAGATACCTTACCCTTATAATCTTTAATTTTACTACTTTTCCTTAAAGTTTTAAAGAATATTATTTTGATGCAATAAAAACTAGAATTGATAACATTAAATTTATCAATTCTAGTTTTAACAATCAAATATATTTAATTTCTATTTAGAAGGATTTTAATTAGATTTTTCTTCTAATACAACTGACAAATCAACAGTTTTCTTATCTCTAATTACTTCTATCTTCATAGTATCCCCAGCATTCTTACTTTCCTTTATTGTCTTAAGTTCATCGAATGTCTTAGCTTCTTTTCCGTCGCATTTAACAATTATATCTCCAATCTTAAGACCACCTTTTTCAGCCGGTGAATACTCTTCAACAGAAGATACATATATTCCTTCTACCAAATCGTATTTCTTAGCAGTAGCGCTGTCAATTTCTCTTATCTGAATTCCTAGATTTAATATAGGTTTTGATAAAGCATCTATCTTATTCTTAACTTCATTTATAGGTATTGCAAACCCTATACCTTCAACTGGTGTTGATGATCCCGATGCATCAGAACCTATCTTCATAGAATTTATTCCTATAACTTGCCCTTTAGCATTCACTAATGGACCTCCACTATTTCCAGGATTAATAGCTGCATCTGTTTGAATGAAATCTACACTTTTTCCACTATCATCTATTGTTCTATTGCTTCCACTTATAACTCCCTTTGTAAGTGTCTGAGCAAAATTCTTTGAGAGAGGTGTTCCAATTGCTATAACCTCAGCTCCTGGATATACTTCATCAGAGTCTCCAAGTTCTGCAACAGCAGGAACTTTAGTTCCATCTTTTAATTTAAGCATTGCAACATCTCTATCTTGATCATAATTTACTACTGTTGCACTTACTTCAGTATTATTACTTAAAGTTACTGTAATTTCTTTAGCATTTGCAATTACGTGATAGTTAGTTAGTATATATCCTTCTTCATTTATAATGAACCCTGATCCCATCCCCTCAACTTCGCCGTTCATAAATCCACTGTTAGATGAACCTTTCGTCGAAACAATGACAACTGCTGGCGCAACTTTATTAAATGCATCTGCCGCTGACATTGCATCAGGAGTGCTTGATGTGAATGATTGCGGAATATAACTTGTTATTTGTTTAGTTGCAGCAACATTATTAGTTTTCATGAATGAATAAGTAGCAGCACTTCCAATTGCCCCTCCTACCATTGTAAGAACTAAAATTCCTGCAATCCTTCCTAGCATGCGCAGACCTCTTCTTTTCTTTCTCTTCGGATCTACATAATTATTACTATTTTGAAAACAATTTTCCCATGCAACTTGCTGACCTTTATCTACTGGTAATGACTCTACATCAATAAATTTTTCGTTATTATCATTATTATTCATGTATTTTTCCTCCTATATATCAATTCTCAACTTATATGACTAGTAATTAAACTATACAAATTCGTTCTTATAAAGTATATTAGAATACTTTAAATATCTACTAGTATTATCTTTATAGTGTTAGTATAGATTTATTATGTGTCAAACAAATGACAAGAATATATAATTTGATATAATTTTTTATGAATTTTAGCCCAATAGAAGCTTTATTTCTTAATTATTCAATAATACTTAATATTTAATAAAATATACATATTTATTAGCATCAAGATTTTTTAGCTGCCTTCTTAGCATCTTTTAAAACACTATTAACGCCGGTAACTACTGAGTCAGGATCTAATACAGACATTGGAGATCCCTCTATTTCCTCTTTATATATAGTTGTTACTGTTGTATTACCAATCTTTTTAACAGGATCATCTTCATTATTAGTTATTAAATATAATGGCTTATTTCCTAGTAGTTCATTAGTTTGACTATTCGAAATGCCTTTATATAAATTTTCTAGTTCGTTTGAAACTGCCTGTTTATAATTTTTCTTATTTTCAAAACTCTGAAATTCATCTAATTCATTCTGATTTAAATACTTCTTAAACGTATCATTTTCCATGGTTAACCCTGCTTTATTTAGCAATGCAGTCAAACTAAAATTCGTACCCATTTTCTCAAATATACTTCTATAATATTTGGACTTAATACTATTCTTAAATTCCTTAGTTTGAATATTTCCCTCTGATATTGGGTTAATTAACACAACTCCTGCTACTGAATCTGAATATAAATTGGCAAAATTACTAAGAACCAGACTACCGTACTCCTCTCCAACTAAAACGTATGGCTCTGGTGCTCCAGCTTTTCTAAGCAATGCTTTCAAATCCTTAGCCTGCTCTTCTGGCGTTCTATTATCCCCGCCATCATTAAATCCATATCCTTCTCTATTATATGTAAAGGTAGATATCTTCTTCTCCTCTAATGACTTACAAACATCATCCCACTCATACATTGTAGTTCCAATTGATCCATCAAATACTACAGTATAATCTCCACCAGTCTTAAGCTTATACTCCATTTTACGTCCATCTATTCTGACATACTTAAATCTAGATTTTAATCTTGTATTATCTACAAAATCATTTAAAATTTGCACTAAAAAACCAAAGATAAATAATCCCACAAAAAAGATAACACATTTTTTTAAAATGCTCCTTTTGCTGGTTTTATCTTTCTCAACCTTATGTACTCCATTAGAATGTGATAACAGCTTCATACCTAGACTCTACCTCTCCCCTAGTTTTAAGTTAGGTTTTGCATTTATATTTAAATCTGATACTGCTCCCTCTTGATAGTTGAAATATGCTGCACTTCCTATCATTGCTGCATTATCTGTACACAATATAGGTGATGGGAATAGAATTTCAATCCCTTTTTTTCTACCTTCCTCTAGCAAAGTTTCTCTTAAACAAGAATTCGATGCAACACCACCTGCCACTGCAATCTTTTTTATTCCTTTTCTTTCACAGGTTAAGAATAGATTGGTCTTTAATACATCTATTATCGCATTTTGAAATGACGCTGCAATATCAGCTTTATTTATCTCTTCTTCTTTCATTTTTGCCTTATTTAAATAATTCAACACAGCTGATTTAACTCCACTAAAAGAAAAATCTAATGTATCATCCTGAAACTTAGCTCTTGGAAATTCTATTGCATCCTTATTTCCTTGCTTAGCTAGCTTATCTATTTTGGGTCCGCCCGGATATCCAAGTTCTAATGCTCTTGCCACCTTATCATAAGCTTCTCCTGCCGCATCATCTCTTGTTTGGCCAATAACCTCAAAATCCCTATATCCTTTTACATGCACAATAAAAGTATGTCCTCCTGAAACCACTAGTGAGACAAAAGGTGGCTTTAAATCTTTATGCTCAATAAAATTAGCACTAATATGTCCTTGTATATGATTAACCCCAATTAAAGGCTTTTTAGAACCTAATGCCAATCCTTTTGCGTATTGAAGCCCAACCAAAAGTGCCCCAACAAGTCCTGGTCCATACGTAACTCCTATTGCGTCAACATCGTCTATTGAAATTCCTGCTTCTAATAATGCGGCTTTTACAACACTATCTACTGCCTCAATATGCATTCTCGATGCAACTTCTGGAACCACTCCTCCAAATTTTTTATGAGTATCAATTTGTGAAGCAATTATATTTGATAAAACTTCTCTACCATTCACAACTACTGCAGCAGCAGTTTCATCACAACTTGATTCTATTGCTAAAATTATTTTTTTATTCATATCTAATACCTCTTTTTATTACAATTCAAATAAAATTATTTATTCTGATCTATCTAAATAAGCTGATTAAGCCTATTTATAACTTAATTTTAACTAATCTAACAAGAGAAAACTTTGATATATTAGTTAAAATTAAGAACTAGATAAATTAAATACTTTACTATAACATTATTTAATTTATCTAAATCTATTTTATCTTAAAAAAAAGATAAAATCTCGTATTTATATATTGTTTAATATCTTCTTAATATTTATGAAATCATATCTTTTCAATGCGCAAACTATTCTATATTTTAATTACTAAAATATTATACTTTATCTATACAATATTATCAAAGTTCAATTTTTCTAGTTATACAAATGCACTTAACATATATCTTATTCTCACAATTTCATTGTAATATTAACTTGTTGTATAAAAGGTACATATGATGTATATTTGAGATAACAAATATACTTTCACGAGGAGAATTTAAATGTCTAACTATGCTAAAGTTATAATTAAAGGATCACCTATTACAAAATCCAATTTTAAGTTACACAATCTAAATGGACGTGCAATCCTACCACATAGCTCTGGGAAATATCATGATAGGTATGCTCTATACGAACAGGAAATAGCACTTCTTGCAAGAAATCAAAATCCTGATGTTGTTTTTTCTGAAAGTCTAATAGCTTTACTAAGAGTATATTATAAAAGTGAAAAGCGTCATCCAGATACCATTAATATTACAAAAAGTATATTTGATGGCATTGAAAAAAGTGGATTAATTATAAATGATGCTCAGATAACCAAAATCTTTACAGAAGAATATTATGATAAAGAGAATCCAAGATTTGAACTAGAACTCTTTGCTGAAAGTGAATATGATTTTAGCTATAAAGTTGTCAAAAGAACTACTTCCTTAAAACCTAAATTATATTCTCCAATAAGAAAAAATATACTATCTGATAAAACTAGTAGTTCTGCAACTAATTATCAAAAAGATAAACTTGATTGCAATGCTGAAAATAAACGTGATAAAAAATCAAAAAAAACCTCATCTAACTCATTAATGTCTAGCGAAATGATTATATGTAGCATCTGCAATAAAGCCATTATTTCAGATGATTATGTAAAAGCCGATTCAGGAAAAACATTAATATGTAAAAAGTGCTTTAACAAACTATTCTAATTACATAAAAGGAGTCTATATATGAATAATAAGCTTGATATCATTTTCTTTGGAGACAGCCTAACTTTAGGATATGGGGTAACTAAACAAAATTCTTGGGTTTACAAACTTACGCAAGAACGCTCCCTTTCATCATTAAATAAAGCCTGTAATGGTGATACTACCACTTCAATGCTTACTCGCTATAATGATGATGTTTTAATTTATTCTCCATCGAAAATTTTTATAATGGGAGGTAGCAATGATCTTCTTCTAGGACGCAAAATTCCTTTTATAATTAGTAATATTGAAATAATGATTAATGATGGACTAAATATAGGCTCAAAAGTGACTTTAGGAATTCCCCCTAAGATTATTGGCCAAATGGCAAATTCGCTTTTTTCTCCTTCGCATCTATATTCTTATGCAGAAAAAGAACTTCAATATTTAAAGGATGAACTCATTAAATTATCTAATAAATACAATCTTCAATTTATCAATTTCTACGATTTGACATTTAATAGGGATGATATTTATTTAGATGGAATTCACATGAATTCACTTGGCCATCACCTAATGTATGAAAATGCTCTCAATTATTTTTAAACCATATTATTCTGTGAACTAATTAGCAGTAATTTTAGCTTTTATTATATTACTGCTAATATATCTCTACCTAACTTCTACATGCTTTCCTTTACAAATCTAGCCGCAATAATTCCACATTGTATACCATCAGTTTCTTCCATCCAAAACGCATTTTCTCCGTATATAACATTTCCACAAGCAAAAAAACCCTCTAAAGATGTTGCAAAGTCTACTACTTCAAATCCAGATGTCTTAGAATTTATATCAAAACTTGTTTTTTTAATTACGGTTGTTTCTGGCAAGAAATTAACTGATAATAGAAGTGAATCACATTCCTTTTCTATTATTTCTTCATTCTCTAAATTAACTATTTTTAGCTTCTCAATTCGTGTTTTCCCTTCAATTTCTGTTACTCTAGAATTCTCTATTACTGGTATATCAAAGCCATCAACAATATCTCGTATTTCCGAATTAGCCATTTCTTCAAATGTATTCTCAATGACAACCGCTTCTATATTTCCACCTTCTACTATAAGCCTTCTTGCAACTATGAATCCCCATTTATTTTTCGCTATAATCACAGTCCTTCTTCCTGGTAGATATCCATCTAAATTAATTATTTTATGAGCCTCTCCTACAGTGAATATTCCTGTAAGTCCATTGGTAGGAATTATAACATTTCCTGAATATGTTTCTTTTGCTCCCATAGCAAATATTATCGCTTGAGCGGTTAAATCTTTAATACCATCTCTAGAATTTACATATGTAACTTTTTTTCCTTCAGTTACTTCTAAAACTGTAGTATCTAAAAGTATTTCTATTTCAAATTCTCCTAACTGCCTTTCTATAAAATCAATATACTCTGGGCCGGTCACTGGCTCATCTAGAAAGTTTTTTCCAAAACCATTATGAACACATTGATTGATTATTCCCCCAACGTTAGACTCCTTTTCAATAATTAGTATTTTTGTTATTCCCTCTCTTGCAGCTCCAAGTGCAGCTGTCATTCCCGCTATTCCTGCCCCAATAATAATTAATTCATAATCTGGCATTATAATATCCTCCACCATTAATTCCTAAAGCTTTATTAATTTCTTTGCTTTCTTCATTGCAACTACCATATCATACATGCTTGCTATTTCTCCAAAAGTTATTTGTTCTGTTAATTTATAATAATCCAAGGATGTATCACTTATTAAAAGTTTAACGCCCTTTTTATATAACATTCTTATATCTTCTATAGCCTTAGAATCCCTTTTAAACAACTTAACCCCTGAATTTAAGAATAAAATTTCTTTTGGAAGTTTATCATACTCATTCAATGCTTCGAAATATTCACTCATTAAAGTTATTCCTAAATCATCATTTCCCTCACCAATTTTATCTCTTGTTATTAATATAGAAAAAATTTCTTCCTCATCTTCTGATTCTAGGCATCCTCTCTTTTCCATCTTTATTAAAAATCTATTTTTTTCATCCTCCATATCTACTTTATATCCTTTATGCGCTGCATACCTTATAACATTTGACCGCCCTAATTCATTGTTTACTACTACAACAGCTTCCCCTTCTCCAATTGAATTAAAATACTTCTTAACTTCTCTTATTATTTGTAGATATGATAATCCTCTGCAATCTATTTCTTTCATATGTTTGACCCCTTTATAATTATTTTAATCTATAATTAATATATCAAATTTTTCAATCGATTTCTTAACTAATATATAACTTAATTTAAAAATATATTAAATTAAGTTATTATAAGTCTATTATATAAGTTTTCCCACATTAATAGTATACCATGCTAATTTTTATATATAGTTTTTTATTCACAAATTATTTACCTTTTAATTACTAATATATCATTAATTTATATTTGTTTAATCCATAAATTTATGTATACTATAATGTAGTGATATATTGAATTGAGGTGAAATCATGAGTTCTTCTAACTCATATGTTGTTAATTTTTTTAAAAATAGCTTAGAAAATAATATAAAAAAAGATAAGGTTATAAGATTAATTTTCTTTCTAATAGCTCTTGTCTCTATAGTATTAAAAGGGATTATATTTCAAGGATTTGTTACGAGCAAAGATCCATATACATTTAGTTTTTCTACTGGCTATGAATCTGCTAGTTCTTTCTTAAATTATTATGTGGCCTTTACTTTAATATTCTTAAGTTTCTCATTATTATTTAAAGGTAAAGGTAGAATAATCTATACTCTAGTAATCGATTTTTCTTTAACACTATTAATATTAATTGATGTATGGTATTTTAGAGGTTTTTTAACTGTTCCATCTGCGTTAATATTAACTCAAACTGCTAATTTAGATAATATGTCTGGAAGTATATTATCAATGACCAGCAATTTAGATTTTATATTTGTATTTGATTTTATAATACTAGGTATATATGCTTACATAACTAGAAAATCATTTACTCAAGTACATAAACGAGCATTTAAAACATTCTTTTGTACTTTTGTTTTGCCAATATTATTTATAATTTATGTACCTATCAGTATAACTGTATTCAATAATACAGATGTTCATAATGCTTACTTATTCAGTAATTATGATAAGTCAAATACTGCCAAATACTTTTCTCCTATTGGATATCATATTATGGATTGTTATACAGTTTATAAAGATTCTAAACCATATAAATTAACAGATCAAGATAAAGCTGATATAAATGAGTTATTTGAAATAAAAAAAGAGAACCTTCCAGATAACGAGTACCTTGGCATGGCAAAAGGAAAAAATTTAATTTATATTCAAGTTGAGTCTTTAGAAAACTTTGTTATCGGAAAAACAGTTAATGGAAAAGAAATAACACCTAATTTGAATAAATTAGTACAAAAATCATTGTACTTCCCTAATACCTTTGAGCAAGTAAACGAAGGGACAAGCTCCGATGCTGATTTAATGGTTAATACTTCAATGTTGCCTTTAAGACAAGGAAGTACATTCTTTAGATATCCAAATACTAATTATAATTCCTTACCAAATTTATTAGAAGGTGAAGGCTATGCTACTTCTGCTATTCATCCTGATAAAGGTTCTTTTTGGAATTATAAAAATGGATTGCTTGGAATAGGCTTTGATAAATTTACTGATTACTACTCATTTAATGTTGATGAACAAATTGGCCTTGGTATAAGTGACAAAAGATACTTCGAGCAAGTTGTTCCTATGTTAAAAGAATTAAAGCAGCCATTCTACGCTGAAACTGTAACATTGACAAGCCATGGTCCATTTGATCTTCCAGAAAAGTATAGAGAGCTTGGACTTGATCCTGAATTAAATGAAAGTAAACTTGGTGGATATTTTGAAAGTCTTCACTATACAGATAAACAAATAGGTTATTTTATTGATGAATTAGATAAAGAGGGATTACTTAAAAATAGCATTATAGCAATAATGGGTGATCATACAGGAATTCATAAATATTATGATGATAGCATTGGACAGCTATCTCATAAAGAAGATTGGTATCTAAATACAGGAAATCCGACTGTTCCATTTATTATCTATAATCCATCTACAAATGAAGGAAAAACATTTGATAAAATGTACAATGGCGAGATTGATGTAATGCCAACACTCTTATATTTACTTGGAGTTGATAAGGATAAGTACGAGAACACTACTTTAGGTAGAAACTTATTAAATACAAATAAATCTTTTGCCGTAATAACTAATGGAACACTTAAAGGCGGGGAAAACTTAACAGATAAAGAAAAAGATATTTATAAAAAATCATTAGATCTTTCGGATAAAATGATACGTGCAAATTATGCTCATAATTCTAATTAGATAATGATATTTTAACTATAGTAAAGAGATGGTCAAATAAAATTTGACCATCTCTTTTATTTTTTCTTAATCTTTTTTATCTCTTCTTTTAATATATCTAGTGAATGTTGATACTTCAAAGACTTTATATTTGGAAATGCTTTAATTATTCGTTTATTCACGGCCTTATTGCTTAAAACCAAATTTTCTAATTTAAATTTTAGCTTGCTAATTTGTTCTTTCGCATGAATAACTTTTTCACTTTCCTGTTCTATCAAGCCATCAAATCTGCTTAAATTTTGTTGTAGAACCACTTTATAGCTTTCAGTTCTTTCTCTTATCTCATCAAATAAAGCGCTCATTTCTTTGAGTTTTCCACCTAATTTCAAAACTTTAACTGTTGTAGTTATCCCATCTGTCAATAAATATAAGAGTGAAATATCACAAATCCACATAGAAACCTTTAGTGATATGTGACTAACTAAGTCTATTATAATTGGATTAATAACTTTTATTGTGATTAGAGATAAAAGACCAAATAACACTGAATTTAATAGACATACTCTGCCCTTTATATTAAATTTATAGCCTGAATAATCCCACCATTTAAGATTAAATATTGTTTCTAGCAAAAAACCTGTTAAATACTCTAATATGCTTGTAAAAATCATTGCACTCAAGAATAAAATTACAATATTATCTGAAAATGGAGCTAGCAATATAATTACTATAAGTGCACCTGATCCATAGATAGGGCAAAATGGTCCTTTTAAAAAACCTCTATTTACATACTCCCTATCGATTATAGAGCAATATATAGTTTCACATATCCATCCGAGAAAGCTATAAATTATAAAAGAAAAAAGATACATATAGATTATATTCATAACTATTTAACCTACCTTAGCATATCTATTAAATTAATAACAAAATTATTTTCCAGCTATTGAAAGTTCTTTCACAACAACTGACGGACATCCTATGCTACTCATCGGGAACTTTAAGTCACTTCCTACTTCCTCTATATCTTTCAGTAATGTAAAGAAATTTCCTGCAACTGTAATTTGTTCTACCGGAAAGCTCTTCTTTCCATTTTCAATCATAAATCCTTTAGCTGCTAAAGAAAAATCTCCAGTTACAGCACTAGCTCCAGAGTGAAGGCCTGCAAAATCTGTAATTATCACACCTTCTTTAACTTCATTGCAAAGTTCTTCAAAAGATTTATCACCTGGATTTATATAAAAATTTGTAGCACTAACACCTACTATTGATGCATACGAAGCTTTGAATCCATTTCCTGTGGATTTAATTCCTGCCTTATGCGCAGTTTTTAGATTATATAATAATGTATTCAATTTTCCTTTAGATATTATCTCTTTTTTGATAGTTGCTACTCCTTCATCATCAAATGAAGTTGTTCCAAGCCCATCCTTTAAGTGAGGATCATCAATTATAGACACTACATCTGATGCTATAATTTCACCTTCTTTTCCTTTCAGCAAAGATAACCCCTTTTGTGCTTGCTCTGCATTAAAAATTCCTGAAAAAGTTCCAAGCAGTGATACCATGGCCTCATTATTTATAATTATCTTATATTTACCTGATGGAATGCTTTTTCCACCAATTCTTGAAAGCGCTTCTTCAAGACCTTGCTTAGCTAAACTTTTTGGATCTATATCATCTATCTTTTTAGCCATAACATATCCTGTTCCATCATACTTTTCATTATTATCTTGTATTATTGGAACGACATATGCACTTAGATTATTTCTTTCATTTTTCAAATTAAGTCCCTTTGAATTTATTATTCCATAGGTAGCTTTACCATATCCAATTCCACAACCTTGGAAACTTACAACTTTATCACATTGTTTTTTACATTCCTTCTCCATTTCTAAAGAAAGAGCTATAAGCTCATAGGGCTTAATATTATCCAAATCTTTTTTGTAACAGTCTAATTCTTTATATTCCTTATCCCCTTCATATATAAACTGTTCATCATCATTTTCTATAGCAAATGCCGCTTCCTTTGCATTTCTTATAAGAGTTTTTATTGCTTCTTCATCTAATATTTCAGTATATGAATATCCCATTTTGTTATTGATTTTTCCTCTGAACGAAAGACCAAAGGCATTATTTAGTTTATATTTTTCAACTTCACCTTCATAAATACTTAAACTTAAACTTTCAGCATCAGAATAATATATTTCAAACTCTTCAAAGCCTGAATTCTTAGCTTCTTTAAATAATTCTTCTTTAAATAATTCAAAATCCATATTTATCTACCTCCAACAGTCATTTTCTTTACTCTAATCATAGGCTGACCTACGTTGGTAGGAATACTTCCTGATGATGAGCCACACATACCTTGAGCTACATCTAAATTATTTCCGACCATATCTATATCCATAAGTACTTCACTACCTTTACCAATAAGACTTGCTCCTCTTACTGGCTCCTGAATCACACCATTTTTAACTAAGTACCCTTCTTGAACTGCAAAATTAAACTCACCAGTTACAGGGTTAACCGATCCGCCTCCTAGCTTCTTTGCATATAATCCTTCTTCTATAGATTTAATTATATCATCCGGATTATCATTTCCAGCTGCTATATAGGTATTAGTCATTCTTGAAGTTGGTTGGAACTTGTAACTTTGTCTTCTTGAACTTCCTGTAGCCTCCATATTCATACGTCTTCCATTTAACTTATCAATCATATAACCTTTTAGAACACCATTTTCAATTAAAATATTTTTTTGTGTCTTATTACCCTCATCATCTATATTTAGCGATCCCCAAGCATTAGGTACAGTTCCATCATCTATAGCTGTTACCTTTGTTGATGCAATTTTCTCACCTAATTTATTGGCAAAGACTGAATTTCCTTTAGCTACAGCACTAGCTTCTAAAGAGTGTCCACAAGCTTCGTGGAATATAACACCCCCAAACCCATTATCTATAGCAACAGTCATATTACCTGCTGGACAGTTCTTTGCATAAAGCATCGTATGAGCTATTCTCGCTGCTTCCTTTCCGTGATATTCTGGATCAACACTATCAAACATTTCAATTCCCATATGTCTTCCAGGTCCTTCAAATCCAGTTTGGTTTTCGCTCCCTTTTGATGCTATTGCACTTATGCCTAACCTTGTTCTTATTCTTGTATCTTGAACATATAAACCTTCAGTGTTTGCAATTAAAATATTTTGCTCTTTATCTGCATAACTTGTAATAACTTGAGAAATATCACTGTTATAATTCTTTGCTGCATTATACGCACTTTTTAAAATTGCTATTTTTCTATCGTATGCAACATCCTTAGGATAATACAATATTGGATGTATTGTAGATATACTCTTCTCAGTTAATACTATTGAATTTATTTCATTTTTATTTACATCACCTAAAGCTAAAGCTGCTCTATAGGCAGTGTCTAAAAGACCACTTAAGCTATTATTATTTGTATAGGCATATACACTGTTCAATCCCTTGAATATTCTTATTCCTATACCATAACTTCTTCCACCTATGGCATCATCTACTTTGCCGTCAATTAATGCTATAGAATTATTAATTGAATTTTCTTCAAATATCTCAGCAAAATCTCCACCAGTTACTAAGCACTTTGCTAATACCTCTGCTACAATATTTTTTGATAACATCTTATTCCTCCTTATTTCTAATATAAAGATAATTTTCAGTAATATTATAATTATATACATTCTATTATTAAGATTATTGTTATAAATTATAACCTTAGTGCTTCCATGTATGCAAATCTAATTATATATTAATAGTTTATCATTAATTATTTCTATTTCAATTAATTGATAAAAATAATATTTGTACCAATTATATAAAAAAACTATGTCATTTTCATTTATTTCAATTTATGTAACCACAGTTTAGCTACATAAATTAAGATAAATGAAAATCAACATAGTCATATTAGGCTATTTCATAATTTTAAATTCATATCCTTGTTGTTTTAGATATTTGATTATTTCTGGCAACGCTTTTGCAGTTTCCTCTTTTCCATAAGTATCATGCATTAATATGATTGCTTTTTCTCTTCCTGATACAGTTTTTATAACTTCCTGTTTCAACTGCTCTGCATTTTTATGTGCCCCTTCTGCATCTTGAGACAATGAATTCCAATCTATTTGATGGTAGTCTTTTTCATGAAGAGCCTTATCCATTGCATCAGCCCCCGATGGGTCCTTCTTATCCCATGTCATTTGACCTCCTGGGAATCTAACAGCTCGTGTAGAAAAATCCTGTCCTAAAATGTTTTTTAAAGATTGATTAGTTTTTTCAAAATCAGACATACAATTTTCCAAATTTATTTTTCCATTTGGATATAAATATCCATAATTATGTGAATAAGTATGATTACCTATTGCATTTCCTTCTACAAGTTCTCTTTTAACTATATTTCTATTAGCTTCACTTTCATCTATTGCTTTTCCCACAAGAAAAAAAGTAGCATGAACATTTTCTTCCTTAAGAGTATCTAAAACTTTTGGAGTTACAGTTTCTGACGGACCATCATCAAATGTTAAATAAACAACTTTCTTTCCATCAGCTCCATCAGGCATTTGACCCTTCATCTGCTGATTTAAATATTTTTCTATAAAAGCAACATCCTCTACTTCTGAACTTCTCACTGAATTATATACGTTACTATCTGTTTGATTTTTATCTCCTTCAGAATATGGATTTCCATTTGCATTAAGAACTTCTGCTGTTTGCTTATTAATAACAGATTTTTGTACCGTAATAGCGATTCCTACAATTATAGCTACAGCTATTATCGTAAGTAAAATAGCAAATTTTCTTTTTTTTATACCTTTGAAATCTTCTTCACCAACTTCATCGATCTCAAATGGCCTTATATTATCACTAATATCATTAGTTTCAGAATTATCATCTATCTCACTATTTTCAACAGATTCATCAGCCTCACCAGCTTCTTTTGCTTCAGTAACCTTACTGGTTTCATTACTATAATTCATACTATTATTAATGTCATCGCTCATATTATAATACCTCTTATATTTCAATAGATTTTATTATTAATTATTCCGTAGTATCTAATTTAGTTATTAATAACTTTCACATCCATATATAGTATAAGTTTTTACTCTATTTTATACAATAAAAAAAAGCCGATTTCTCGACTAAAAATTCTTTTATTATAAATATGGCTCCGCGAAGAGGACTCGAACCTCCAACCTATCGGTTAACAGCCGAGTGCTCCACCATTGAGCTATCGC
>NZ_JAKGTE010000079.1:0-1328 GCF_022324665.1 Clostridium sp. YIM B02500
CCGAAGAATTGCATTTGTTTACCAATTGTCATCGCTGATACACAACATGCGATACCATAGTCATCGCCATAGCTTTCACGCATAATGTCATCATTTTCATATTGGATAGAACTTGTTTTAATACTCATTTTTGCACAGTATGTTTTGAAGTTGTCTGGTAAACGTACTGACCATAATACTGTTAAGTTTGGTTCTGGTGCTGGACCTAAGTTATCTAATGAGTGTAAGAAACGGAATGAGTTTTTCGTAACAAGTGGACGTCCGTCAATACCTACACCACCGATAGATTCAGTTACCCAAGTTGGGTCTCCAGAGAATAATTCATTGTAATCAGGTGTACGAGCAAATTTAACAATACGTAATTTCATGATGAAGTGGTCAATAATTTCTTGAACTTCGCTTTCAGTAATAACACCTGCTTTAAGGTCACGTTCAGCATAGATATCTAAGAATGTTGATGTACGACCTAAACTCATTGCTGCACCGTTTTGTTCTTTAATTGCAGCAAGGTATGCTAAGTATAACCATTGAACTGCTTCTTTGAAGTTTTCTGCTGGACGGCTTAAATCGAAACCATATTTTTGTCCAAGTTCTTTTAATTCTTTTAATGCACGATATTGTTCTGATAATTCTTCACGTAAACGAATTACATCTTCTGACATTTCTGTAGACATCGTGTTGAAGTCGTGCATTTTTTCTTCCATTAAGAAATCTACACCATATAAAGCTACACGACGATAGTCACCGATAATACGTCCACGCCCGTATGCATCAGGTAAACCAGTGATTACACCTGCTTTACGGCAGTTCAACATTTCTCTAGAATATGCATCGAATACACCTTGGTTATGTGTTTTACGATAATCTGTAAAGATTTTTTCAGTTTCTTCGTCTAATTCGTAACCGTAAGCTTCACAAGCTGCTTTCGCCATACGAATACCACCGAATGGTTGCATTGAACGTTTGAATGGCTTTTCAGTTTGTACACCTACAATTGTTTCTAAATCTTTGTCTAAATAACCAGCATCATGAGATGTGATTGTTGAAGCTACTTTCGTGTCCATATCCCACATGCCGCCACGTTCACGTTCTTCTTTCGATAACTGCATTACTTGTTCCCAAAGTTTAGAAGTTGCTTCTGTTGGTCCTGCTAAAAATGAATCATTACCTTCATAAAGAGTGTAGTTTAATTGGATAAACTCTCTTACATCTACGTGTCTGTTCCATCTTCCATTTTTAAATCCTTGCCAAGCTGTTGCATGATTTTTATTTGTTTCTAACATACTAAACGCCTCCATCTGTATAATGTTGTGAATTTGAAATGCTAT
>NZ_JAKGTE010000080.1:0-1289 GCF_022324665.1 Clostridium sp. YIM B02500
AATATGTATATTAAAACCATATGGTGAGATTATTAGTACGCCATATGAATTAACTCATATAGAAACGGAATTATCTGCATTGGTTAAGCGTATCTTGAATTTTAATGAAGAAACTAGAGTTGTAATGGAAGCGACCGGTGCATACCATCTTCCGGTACTTAGCTACCTTAAAGAACATGGCATATTTGTATCCGTGATCAATCCTTTAGTTATGAAAAAGTATGCCGCTATGGCGCTTAGAAAAGGTAAAACTGACAAAATTGATGCCATTAAGATAGCAAACTATGGAATTGATAACTGGTTTCGCATGGTTGATTATCATGCATCAGATGAATTGTATTCAGAATTAAGAATATTAGGTAGACAATATTCTCATTACATACGTATGCGGATAGAGAGTAAAATTTTGCTTAGTAATATGTTAGATCGAACAATGCCAGATATTAAGAGTTTATTAAAAAGTAGATCAAGCAAACCTGACAAGGATAAATTAAGTTCTTTTGTAGAAGAATACTGGCATTATGACAACATCACTAACAAAAGTGAAATGCAGTTTATAAGAAGCTATTTAAAATGGGCAAAAAATAATGGATACCATCAAAATGAGGCAAAAGCAAAAAAAATATATGCTTTAGCTCAAGAAGGTATCCCAACTTTATCTTCCATTACCCCATCTACCAAAATGTTAGTATTGGAAGCAGTTCGAGTTCTTCGAGAAGTGGATAAAACTCTATGTTTAATTTTATCACAAATGCAAGAACTAGCAAGTAGTTTAGAAGAATATAAAATTGTTAGAGAAATGCCGGGAGTTGGAGATACACTAGCTCCACGTTTAATTGCTGAAATTGGAGATGTAAGACGTTTTCATAGTAAAAAAGCATTAATTGCCTATGCCGGTATTGACTCGCCACCTTATGAATCTGGACAGTTTGTTGGAAACAAACGTCGAATATCCAAAAGAGGTTCCTCGTTATTGCGAAAGACTGGATATGAGATTATGAAATGTATAAAGAGCAATAAGCCTCAAGATGATGCAATATATTTATATATGATAAAAAAAGAAGCAGAGGGAAAAGCCAAAAAAGTAGCTAAAATTGCTGCATTTAATAAATTTCTAAGAATTTACTATGCTAGGTTAAAAGAAATATATATGACCTGATTTTTAGGAATTTAGAAGTTTTCTGAGCTAAGCAGGATATCTGGTGGGCTTGTTTGCGATGCCTCTAAATATAAATATTTATTTTAAAAAACCTACTAAAAAAGTGTTGATTTTTCTTAGCAGGTTTTTG
>NZ_JAKGTE010000081.1:0-1239 GCF_022324665.1 Clostridium sp. YIM B02500
GGATTAGTAGACGTAGTTCTTGACGAACATGCCCTCCTTGGCCTCGGCGGCCTCGCCGTCGCTGGTGTACTTGCCGAGCTGCGCCAGCGAGTTGGCCTTGGCGCGGAGGAGCAGCGCGTCCTGCGCCGCCTTCACGTTCTCCGGCTGCCCGCCCCACGTCTTGAGGCACGTGTTCTGCAGCGCCCTCGCGTACGAGAACGACACGTGCCACGGGTTGGGCCCCTGGTTCATCGCGTTCAGGTTCTGCGTCGCCTCCACCTCCGACTGCCCACCCGACAAGAACATGATGCCGGGGACGGCAGGGGGGATCCTTCTGTGGAGGAGCTTGAGGGTGTAGTCAGATACTTGCTCAGGGGTGGCCCTGTCCTTGCACTCGGCACCGGGTGTCACCATGCTTGGCTTGAGGAGGATGCCCTCGAACATCACATTGTTCTCGGCCATGTAGAAGAAGGTCTCCGCCCACACCTTCTGCGCCACCTCGAAGGTCCTGTCGATGCCATGCTCACCGTCGAGGAGGATCTCAGGCTCGACAATCGGCACCAGCCCGTTGTCCTGAGAAATGGCGGCGTAGCGGGCAAGGCCCCAGGCAGCCTCCTTCACGGCGAGTTCAGATGGGCCGTTGGGGATGCTGACAACAGTGCGCCACTTGGCGAAGCGAGCGCCCTGCTGGTAGTATGCCGCCTCGCGCGAGGCAAGGCCGTCGAGACCTTGGCACCATGACTCGTTGTTGGAGCCAGCAAGGGGCACAAGACCCTTGTCGACCTTGATACCTGGAACGATTTTCTGCTCGGTGAGGATGTCGACAATCTTCTTGCCATCTACAGTTGACTGGTACAGAGTCTCCTCGAAGAGGATAGCACCGGAGATGTACTGTCCCAAGCCCGGTGCGGTGACAAGGAGGGTCCGGTAAGCCTGGCGGTTGGCCTCGGTGTTCTCAAGGCCAATTGACGCAAGCCTCTTACCGCAGGTCGCGTTCGACTCATCCATGGCAAGGATACCCCTTCCTGGTGATGCAATGGTTTTCGCGGTCTTGACAAGCTCATCGTCGTAGGCACCAGCGCGGACAACCATGGAGACGGTCACCGGCTTGGGGGCGGCAGCCTGGCGGGTGGCACCCCATTCAGACTTCTTGGGAAGGAAAGATGACTTGAGGAGAGTAGCAGACGCCATTGCTTCCGGTTTCTCTGAAGGCAAAGGAGAGCAAGGTGCTACTACCCTCTCCTTGACACAGGCCTTTTC
>NZ_JAKGTE010000082.1:0-1220 GCF_022324665.1 Clostridium sp. YIM B02500
AATAAATTTAAAGTTATTAATTTATTATGTTTAAGAAAAAATCTGATGGGTACATATTTAATATGTTTTTAAATTAACTTTAACTAAGGAGGTGTCGTTAGGGGTGAAACGACTTAAAAACTTTATCCTTGGCTTATTAATAGTAGTAATCGTGGGGTTCCTGTTATTCATGTATATCCAAGATGGACGTATAACTGAATATCAAGACTACTTCCTTCAATTTGAATGGTTCCAACCATTACTTATTTCACTTGCTGCACTATTGATATTAATAGGTCTTATATTAGTATTTAGTATCTTCAAACCTACGCATCGAAAACCTGGATTATACAAAGACTTCGATGATGGTCATGTTTACGTATCTCGTAAAGCTGTTGAAAAAACTGCATTTGATACAGTTGCAAAATATGACCAAGTAAGACAACCGAATGTAGTTGCAAAACTATATAACAAAAAAAATAAATCTTATATCGACATTAAAACTGACTTTTTCGTACCGAATAATGTTCAGGTACAATCTTTAACTGAAGCAATTCGTGCGGATATTAAAAAGAATGTAGAACATTTTACAGAAATGCCAGTACGTAAGTTAGAAGTAAATGTGAGAGATCAGAAAACTTCTGGTCCACGAGTGTTGTAAGGGAGGTATATCATGGCTAACAATCATAACCAAAACGGACAAGACTCTACACAACAAGTGATTAATTTTTTAAAAGTATTTAAATGGAGAATCGTTGGTTTCTTAGCGTTTCTATTAATCGCGATATTATTCTTAACGTTAGGTTTTTGGAAAACAATACTTATCATCGTTTTATGTTTAATTGGTGTAGGTATTGGGTATATGAAAGACCGTAAGCAAGATTTTATGAATTTTTTAAATCGATGGAGTTAATTCATCAATTTAGAATTTAATTAAAAAAATATAAAAAATAACAAGTAAAAGGAGAATCTATTATGACTGTAGATAACAATAAAGCAAAACAAGCATACGACAATCAAACTGGTGTTAACGAAAAAGAAAGAGAAGAGCGTCAAAAACAACAAGAACAAAATCAAGAGCCTCAATTCAAAAACAAATTAACTTTCTCTGATGAAGTTGTTGAAAAAATTGCTGGTATCGCTGCACGTGAAGTTAAAGGTATCTTAGACATGAAAGGTGGCTTAACTGATACATTCACTAATGCATTCTCAAGTGGCAACAACGTTACACAAGGTGTATC
>NZ_JAKGTE010000083.1:0-1200 GCF_022324665.1 Clostridium sp. YIM B02500
TATAGATATCCAAACTTAGAAATACACTTATGCATAGCATAGCTATTTTTACACAAACTAGTACTAGTTAATTTTTGTAAGGAGAAATAGCTATGGGTAGAAAAGGTATTGAAGTAACATCGTTATATAATTGGACGGTTGAAAATCTTAAGAAAATGAGAAATTCATCTAAAGACGAATTTGCTCGTAACGTGTTAACAGCTGTAATCATGAGATATGAAGGAAATAGTACTATTGAAATATCAAAGTTTTTATTAAAAACTAAATCAACAGTTATTCATTATATAAGAAGCTGGAATTCCGTCGGTCTTAAGGCACTTAAAGATGGCCGTGGTGCTTTGACCGGAGGAACTTTTACAGCTGAAATGAAGGATGATTTAGTAAATACTGTTCTAAATACGCATCCAAATGATTTTGGATTCATCGGTAATGTATGGACTTGCCCTCTTTTAGCGACATATATATATCAGAATTATGGAATAAAATATTCAGTTGAATATATACGAGTGTTACTAAAAAGAAGTAATTTGAGCTATAAACGAGCGCAACGCAAGCCAACTAAAGCTGATAAGGTCGAACAAGAAGTCTTTAAAAAAAATGCGATGCCTTCTCTCTACTGTAGAAAATTCTTCTGATTATGTTCTATATTCTTTAGACGAAACCGGACTTAGAACAGAGTCTGATATTCGCAGATCTTGGAGTCAAATTGGCGTATCCCCTATTTTAGAAAGTAACAACTCTCACGAGGGAATCAATATAATAGGTGCAACAGAAATCTCCAAGAACTTTGATACTATTATGGATGCTTATCCAGCTAAACATTCGATTAAATCACACGAAGTTGAAGTTTTTCTTGAAAGACTGCTTAAAATACATGTCGGTAAAAAGGTATATGTTTTACTGGATAATGCTAAATTTCATACCTCTAGAATAATACAAGACTTCGCTGACGCGCATAGCGAAGAATTGTTTTTAATAAATACTCCTAGATATTCTCCGGTTCTAAACCCACAAGAAAATATCTGGAATAAGTTGAAAAATTGTATTTTTAGTACTAGTGCTTTTATATCTATTGATGAGCTTTTTGAATCAGTAAATTCAATATATATTCATTTAAATGAAGATTTTAACATGGTTAAATCATTAGTTTATGCTAGAAATTACTATTCATAAGTTTAATTCTTGAATTGGATATCTATA
>NZ_JAKGTE010000084.1:0-1188 GCF_022324665.1 Clostridium sp. YIM B02500
ATGGTGAATGCCTTGGCATCAGGAGCCGATGAAGGACGCGATAAGCTGCGATAAGCTTCGGGTAGACGCACATAGTCAGAGATCCGAAGATTTCCGAATGAGGAAACTCACATGGGAAACCCCATGTATCATAAAGTGAATACATAGCTTTATGAAGGTATACCCAGGGAACTGAAACATCTAAGTACCTGGAGGAAGAGAAAGAAAAATCGATTTTCTTAGTAGCGGCGAGCGAAAAGGAAAGAGCCCAAACCAGAGATTTATCTCTGGGGTTGCGGACAGAACATAACGAGAAATCATAGTTAATTGAACACAACTGGAAAGTTGGACCACAGTGGGTAATAGTCCCGTAAGTGAAAACTATGATAATCAGTTCTGCACCAGAGTACCACGAGACACGTGAAACCTTGTGGGAAGCAGGGAGGACCACCTCCCAAGGCTAAATACTACCTGATGACCGATAGTGAAGCAGTACCGTGAGGGAAAGGTGAAAAGAACCCCGGGAGGGGAGTGAAATAGAACCTGAAACCATGTGCCTACAACCGATCAGAGCACCTTATGTGTGTGATGATGTGCTTTTTGTAGAACGAGCCAACGAGTTACGGTATGTAGCGAGGTTAAGTACTTAAGGTACGGAGCCGAAGGGAAACCGAGTCTTAATAGGGCGACTAGTTGCATGCTGTAGACCCGAAACCGGGTGACCTATCCATGGCCAGGTTGAAGCGAGGGTAAAACCTCGTGGAGGACCGAACCACGTTGCTGTTGAAAAAGCATGGGATGAGCTGTGGATAGCGGAGAAATTCCAATCGAACTCGGATATAGCTGGTTCTCCTCGAAATAGCTTTAGGGCTAGCGTCGGAAAATGTGAGTAGTGGAGGTAGAGCACTGAATAGGCTAGGGGGCATAGCGCTTACCGAACCTTATCAAACTCCGAATGCCACATACTATCAGTCCGGCAGTCAGACTATGAAAGATAAGTTCCATGGTCAAAAGGGAAACAGCCCAGATCGTCAGCTAAGGTCCCAAAGTGTAAGTTAAGTGGAAAAGGATGTGGGATTTCTAAGACAACTAGGATGTTGGCTTAGAAGCAGCCACTCATTAAAAGAGTGCGTAATAGCTCACTAGTCAAGAGATCCTGCGCCGAAAATGTCCGGGGCTCAAACTTACCACCGAAGCTACGGGTTCACG
>NZ_JAKGTE010000085.1:0-1167 GCF_022324665.1 Clostridium sp. YIM B02500
TACCAGGTTTGTTGCCATCTTCTTTGCCAGGTTTTTTGTTGTCTTCTTTACCAGGTTTGTTGCCGTCTTCTTTGCCAGGTTTTTTGTTGTCTTCTTTACCAGGTTTGTTGCCGTCTTCTTTACCAGGCTTGTTGTTGTCTTCTTTGCCAGGCTTGTTGTTGTCTTCCTCTTTTGGTGCTTGAGCATCGTTTAGCTTTTTAGCTTCTGCTAAAATTTCTTTGCTCACTGAAGGATCGTCTTTAAGGCTTTGGATGAAGCCGTTACGTTGTTCTTCAGTTAAGTTAGGTAAATGTAAAATTTCATAGAAAGCATTTTGTTGTTCTTTGTTGAATTTGTTGTCAGCTTTTGGTGCTTGTGCATCATTTAGCTTTTTAGCTTCTGCTAAAAGGTTAGCGCTTTGGCTTGGGTCATCTTTTAAGCTTTGGATGAAACCATTGCGTTGTTCTTCATTTAAGTTAGGTAAATGTAAGATTTCATAGAAAGCATTTTGTTGTTCTTTGTTGAATTTGTTATCAGCTTTCGGTGCTTGAGATTCATTTAACTTTTTAGCTTCTGCTAAAAGGTTAGCACTTTGACTTGGGTCATCTTTTAAGCTTTGGATGAAACCATTGCGTTGTTCTTCGTTCAAGTTAGGCATGTTCAAGATTTCATAGAAAGCATTTTGTTGTTCTTTGTTGAAATTGTTGTCAGCTTTCGGTGCTTGAGATTCGTTTAATTTTTTAGCTTCACCTAAAACGTTAGTGCTTTGGCTTGGATCGTCTTTAAGACTTTGAATGAAACCATTGCGTTGCTCTTCGTTTAAGTTAGGCATGTTCAAGATTTCATAGAAGGCGCTTTGTTGATCTTTGTTGAACTTATTTTGTTGCGCATCAGCTTTTGGAGCTTGAGAGTCATTAAGTTTTTGAGCTTCACCTAAAACGTTAGCACTTTGGCTTGGATCATCTTTAAGGCTTTGGATAAAACCATTACGTTGATCAGCGTTTAAGTTAGGCATATTTAACACTTGATAAAAAGCATTTTGTTGAGCTTCATCGTGTTGCGCAGCATTTGCAGCAGGTGTTACGCCACCAGATATAAGTAATGTACCTAAAGTTACAGATGCAATACCTACACCTAGTTTACGAATTGAATAAATGTTTTTCTTTTTCAAATTAATACCCCCTGTAT